>JAITQI010000016.1 GCA_031289065.1 Oscillospiraceae bacterium | reverse complement strand
CTTCGTCAACGTAGGCCGGGGCGCCGTGGCGGATACCACGGCGTTATATGAGGCGCTGGCCGTCGGACACCTGTGGGGGGCCGGGCTGGATGTGACCGACCCGGAACCCCTGCCCGAGGATCACCCCCTGCGCACCTTGCCCAACGTCGTCCTCACCCCGCACAACGCCGGCCTGTCCCGCCGCCTGGACGAACGCCGCCTGGCCCTGTTTGAAAAACAGCTGGCCCGCTTCGTCGCCGGGCACCCGCTGTGTAACGCGGTTGACTTTTTTCGGGGATATTGATACACTGAACGGACAAAATGAATACGCGCCCGTAGCTCAGCTGGATAGAGCGTCAGCCTCCTAAGCCGAAGGCCCCCAGTTCGAACCTGGGCGGGCGTGCCAGCAGGCATACATGCGAACCCGCGCCGATGGTTTTTCGTTGGCGAGGTGTTCGCATGTATTTTTGAGCCGAAATGACAGGCTCAACCTCGAGTTGATTGCGAAGCGTCCAAAGTGGAGCGTTCCTCATGGGGTAAACGGAAATTCAAAAATGATTTTCGTTGCATCCAGCGCGTCTATTCCGATATAATAACAAAAAATCGGAAGCGACAAAAAACGCCCCCCGCCAGGCGCACGGCCTGACAGGGGGCGTTCTCCTCGCAATGACGGCTATTATTTCACCTGGAAAGCGGCGCTGCCCAAGAAGGCGGCGCTGTCGCCCAGCTCCTCTTCGATGCGCAGCAGCTGGTTGTACTTGGCCACCCGGTCGGTGCGGGAGGGGGCGCCGGTCTTAATCTGCCCGGCGTTGAGGGCCACGGCCAGGTCGGCGATGGTGGTGTCCTCGGTTTCGCCGGAGCGGTGAGAGATGACGGTGGTGTACCCGGCCCGGTGGGCCTTTTGGATGGTCTCCAGGGTCTCGGTCAGGGAGCCGATCTGATTGACCTTGATGAGGATGGAGTTGGCCACGCCCAAGTCGATGCCCTTGGTCAGGCGCTCCACGTTGGTCACAAACAGGTCGTCGCCCACCAGCTGGATTTTGCGGCCCAGGGCGTCGGTGAGCAGCTTCCAGCCCTCCCAGTCCTCTTCGGCCATGCCGTCCTCCAGGGAGATGACGGGGTATTTGTCCGCGAAACCCTTCCACATGCGCACCATCTGCTGGCGGGTGAGGGTCTTCTTGGCCTTGGGCAGGAAATAGGTGCCGTCCTCCTGGAACCACTCGCTGACGGCGGGATCCATGGCGATTTTGAAGTCCTCGCCCGGCTTGTATCCGGCGGCCTCGATGGCCTCCACGATGGCCTTCAGGGCGTCCTCGTCCTTTTTCAGGTTGGGGGCGAAACCGCCCTCGTCGCCCACGGCGGTGGCCAGCCCTTGAGCGGAGAGGATTTTCTTGAGGTTGTGGAACACCTCGGTGCACCAGCGCAGCCCCTCGGCCCAGCTGGACGCGCCCACCGGCATGATCATGAACTCCTGAATGTCCACGTTGTTGGTGGCGTGAGCGCCGCCGTTGAGGATGTTCATCATGGGTACCGGCAGCACCTTGGCGTTGACGCCGCCGATGTAGTTGTACAGAGGCAGGCCCAGGGCCTCGGCGGCCGCCTTGGCCACGGCTAAGGACACGCCCAAAATGGCGTTGGCCCCCAGACGGGACTTGTTGGGCGTGCCGTCCAGGGCGATGAGGGTGTTGTCGATTTCCACCTGATCCAGAGCGTTGAAGCCGATGATCGCCTCTGCGATTTCGGTGTTGACGGCCTCCACGGCGTTGAGAACGCCCTTGCCGAGATAACGGCTCTTGTCGCCGTCCCGCAACTCGCAGGCTTCAAAAGCCCCTGTGGACGCCCCCGAGGGAACGGCGGCCCGACCCAGATGGGTGCCGTTTTCGTCCTCGACGTACACATCCACTTCCACGGTGGGGTTGCCCCGGGAGTCTATGATTTCCCGGCCGATGACATCCACAATTTCCAAGATTTTCTTCATGTGTGTTTTCCTCCGTTATTTTGAAATTAAACTTTGACCGGTCATTTCGGCCGGTTTGGGCAGGCCCATCAGGTCGAGCATGGTGGGAATGAGGTCGGACAGGCGTCCCCCGTCCCGCAGCGCGGTCGCGCCGGGAGCGCGCACGATAAGCGGCACCGGATTGGTGGTGTGGGCGGTGAAAGGGGAGACCCCGTCGGCCTCCAACATGCGCTCGGCGTTGCCGTGGTCGGCGGTGACGAGCAGCGCCCCGTCCACCGAGGCCACGGCGTCGGCCACCCGGCCCACGCAGGCGTCCACCGTCTCTACCGCCTGGCGGGCCGCCTCAAACAGGCCGGTGTGACCCACCATGTCGCAGTTGGCGAAGTTGAGGATGACCGCGTCATAGGCCCCGCTTTGGATGCGTTTCACCGCTTCGTCGGCCACCGCCGGGGCGCTCATTTCGGGCTGAAGGTCGTAGGTGGCCACCTTGGGGGAGGGGATGAGCGCCCGATCCTCCCCGGGGTAGGGGTCCTCCACGCCGCCGTTGAAAAAGAAGGTGACGTGGGCGTATTTTTCGGTCTCGGCGATGCGCAGTTGGGTCAGACCCTTTTTGCTCAGATATTCGCCGAAGGTGTTGGTCAGCGCCTCCGGCCCATAGGCGACGCGCACGTTGGGCAGGGTGGCGTCGTACTGGGTGGTGCAGACGAAAAACACCGGGAAAAAGGCCCGCCGTTCAAAGCCGTCGAAGGCGGGATCCACGAAGGCGCGGGTGATTTCCCGGGCCCGGTCGGGGCGGAAGTTGGCGAAGATCACCCCGTCCCCGGCGGCGATTTCGGCCCCCTGAACGCAGATCACCGGCTCGACAAACTCGTCGGTGACCTCCCGGGCGTAGGACTGGGCGACCGCCTCCACCGGGTCGGGGGCGAAGGGAGCCTCCCCGTAGACCATGGCGGCGTAAGCCCGCTGCACGCGATCCCACCGCTTGTCCCTGTCCATGGCGTAATAGCGGCCCATGACGGTGGCAATCCGCGCTCCGGTTTGGCGGCAGTGTTCGGCGGCCTCCCGGACAAACCCCAGCCCCGAGGTGGGGGGCACGTCCCGGCCGTCCAGGAAGCAGTGCAGATAGACCTTTTTCAGCCCCTTGCGCTGGGCCAGCGCCAGCAGGGCCCAAATGTGCGTGTTGTGGCTGTGAACCCCGCCGTCGGACATCAGGCCCATGATATGCAGGGCGGAACCGTTTTGCAGACAGTGTTCGGCGGCGGCCTCGTAGGCGGGGTTGCGAAAGAAATCCCCGTCGGAGATGGATTTGGAGATGCGGGGCAGATCCTGGTAGACCACCCGGCCGGCTCCCATATTGGTGTGTCCCACCTCCGAGTTGCCCATCTGCCCGTCGGGCAGACCCACGTCCAGCCCGGAGGCGCTGATCTGGGTGTGGGGGCAGGAAGCCCACAGGGCGTCCAACCGGGGGGTGGCGGCCCGGGCGACGGCGTTGCCCGGCCCGTCGAGCTCCAGGCCGAACCCATCCATGATGACAAGCGCGACTGTTTTTTTCAAAGAGAAATACCTCGAATCTTAGAGATCAACAGAGCGACCTTGACGTACAGGTTCCGCCGGGCTGAGCACGGCGGAACCGACAGACATTTTTACTGGTTCGCGGCCTGGATGATGGCGGCGAAATCGGCCGCCTTCAGGGCGGCGCCGCCGATGAGACCGCCGTCCACGTCGAGTTGGGCCAGCAGTTCGACGGCGTTGCCCGGGTTCATGGAGCCGCCGTATTGGATGGTGACCGAGCGGGCGGCCCGAGCGCCATACAGCTTGCGGATGGTGGCCCGAATGGAGGTGCCCACCTCGGCGGCCTGTTCGGCGGTGGCGGTGCGCCCGGTGCCGATGGCCCAAATGGGCTCATAGGCGAAGACGACCTGCCGCAGTTTTTCCACCGGCACACCGGCCAGGGCGGCCTTGACCTGTAGCGTGATGACGTCCAGCGTCAGCTCCTGGTCGCGCTGTTCCAGGGACTCCCCGACGCACACGATGGGGCGCAGCCCGGTTTGCAGGGCCAGCAGAGCCTTTTTGTTGACCAGGGCGTCGGTTTCGCCGCAATAGGCGCGGCGCTCCGAGTGACCCAGGATGACGTATTTGACCCCGATGTCCTTGAGCATGGCGGCCGACACCTCGCCGGTGTAAGCCCCCGACGGCTCGTGATGCATGTTCTGCGCGCCCACGGTGATGCGGGAGTCCTTGAGCAGGCGCTGGGCGATGGCGATGTCCACAAAGGGAACGCACAGCACCACCTCGCACCATTTGGCCTTGGCGATCAGCGGCTTGAGGGCGTCGATGAGCTCCCGGGCCTCGGAGGGGCTCTTGTTCATCTTCCAGTTGCCCGCGATAATCGTCTTGCGGTATCTTCTGTTCATAAAAGCAACAAATCCTTTCAACACATCAATGTGAACGATCAGACGAAAAGAGCCGAACCGCAACCGGACAACCCCCGTCGCCCCGTCTCCCGTCCCTCGTTTCTATCCTCTTGTCGTCTACTTGTCCAGCAAACAGGCAATCCCGGGCAACTCCAGCCCCTCCAGGAACTCCAAAGAGGCGCCGCCGCCGGTGGAAATGTGGGTCATCTTGTCGGCGAAGCCCAGTTGTTCGACGGCCGCCGCGCTGTCGCCGCCGCCGATGATGCTGATGGCGCCGCTGTCGGCGATGGCCCGGGCCACGGCCCGTGTGCCCTCGGCGAAGGCGTCAAACTCGAACACCCCCATGGGGCCGTTCCACACCACAGTCCCGGCGGCCTTGAGCGCGTCGGAGAAGAGCTTCACTGTGCGCGGGCCGATGTCCAGGCCCATCATATTGTCCGGGATCGCGCCCGCGTCGAAGGGCACGGGGGTGGCGTCGGCGGCAAAGCGGTCGGCGCACAGGTTGTCCACCGGCAGGAGGAAGCCGACGCCCTTGGCCTCGGCTTTTTTGAGCATGTCGAGGGCATACGCGGTCTTGTCGGGTTCCACCAGAGAGGTGCCGACCTTGCCGCCCTTGGCCAGCGCAAAGGTGTAGGCCATCGCGCCGCCGATGATCAGCGTGTCCACCTTGTCCAGCAGGTTGTTGATCACGCCGAGCTTGTCGGACACCTTCGCGCCGCCCAGCACCGCCACGAACGGGCGCTTGGGATCCTGCAGGGCCTTGCCCATCACGCCGATCTCCTTGCCGATCAGGTAGCCGCACACGGCGGGCAGATAGTCGGCCACCCCGGCGGTGGAGGCGTGGGCGCGGTGGGCGGTGCCGAAGGCGTCGTTGACGTAGAGCTCAGCCAGATCGGCCAGCGCCTTGGCAAAGGCGGGGTCGTTCTTCTCCTCTTCGGCGTGGAAGCGCACGTTTTCCAGCAAAAGAACCTCGCCGTCCTTCAGGGCGGCGGCTTTCCCCTGGGCGTCGGGGCCGATCACGTCGGCGGCCAGCGCCACCGGCTGTCCCAGCAGTTCGGACAGGCGGACGGCCACCGGCGCCAGCGTATACTTCGGGTTGACGGTGCCCTTGGGGCGGCCCAGGTGGGAGCAGAGAATGACGCGGGCCCCGTGGCCGACCAAGTAGCGGATGGTGGGCAGGCTCTCGACAATGCGCTTGTCGGCGGTGATGGCTCCAGTCGCGTCTTGAGGCACGTTGAAATCGCAGCGCACCAGAACCCGTTTGCCGGATACGTCAATGTCCTCGATGGTTTTTTTGTCGTAGGTCATCGCGAAAATCCTCCTATTCGGACATGAAAAATTTTACGGTGGTTTTCCACCAGTCATTATAACCGCGCAGCGGGGAAAAAGCAAGAAAAATCCACTCAATACGGCAAAAAAGTTAAAAGCGGAGACAGAAACCGGCGGACGCCTGCCCAAACCCGGCGGCGGGGACAGCCCCTCAGGGGTTTCCGTCAGGCCCCTCCACCGGCCGGCCGCCGATGTCCCCTTCCCCTGTCAGACCCGGGAACCCGTGTTGCCGCAAGGCTTCAAACAGGACAATCGCCACAGAGTTTGACAGATTGAGGCTGCGCAGACCGGGGCGCATGGGGATGCGCAGCGCCCGGTCGGGGTGGGCCCGCAGCAGCGTTTCCGGCAGCCCGGCGGTTTCCCGCCCGAACAGCAAAAAGTCGTCCGGCGCGAACGCGGCCTCGGTGTAAGCCCGGGGGGCCTTGGTGGACAGCAACCAAAAACGCCGCTCCCGGCAGAGCGGCCAGAAGGCGTCAAAGCTGTCGTATACGGTCAAATCCAGCAGCGGCCAGTAGTCCAGCCCGGCCCGCTTGAGGTATTTATCCGCCAAGGAAAACCCCAGGGGCTTCACCAAATGCAGCGGGCAGCCGGTGGCCGCGCAGGTGCGGGAGATGTTGCCGGTATTCTGCGGGATCTCGGGCTCCACCAAAACAATATGCGGCATAGGGCCTCCAGAGAGTAAAAATGGGCACACGTCGCGCAAACATATCCGCCGCGGTTGTGCCGCAATAACCAAAACAAGGGGACGAACCGAAGCCCGTCCCCTCGCTTTTCACATTACTTCACCGGATACTTCGGCCGCGCCCGGTAGGACGTGTGCAGCCACTTGTGGGCGTTGTGGCTCCCCGGCTTCCCGTCCATGACCTCCTCGTACAGCTGCTTGATGAGGGGGTTCTCATGGCTCTTGCGCAGGGGCATTTTCGCGTCGTGAGTGTACAGGGCCTCGGCGCGTTTGGCGCGGAGATCGACGAAGTTGCGCACACCGGCCGGTTGGGGCGGCTGGCCGCCGCCGTTGACGCAGCCGCCGGGGCAGGCCATCATCTCCACGATGTCGTAGTGCGCCTCGCCGGCTTTGATGCGGTTGAGCAGGCGGCGGCAGTTGGCCAGGCCGGAGGCGACGGCGGCACGGACTTTGCGACCGTTTAAGTCGTACTCGGCCTCCTTGATACCGGCCACGCCGCGCACTTCGTTGAACTCGAGCGTTTCCAAGGGTTTGCCGGTGACCAATTCGGCCACGGTGCGCAGGGCGGCCTCCATAACGCCGCCGGTGGCGCCGAAAATGAGGCCCGCGCCGGAGGCGATGCCAAAGGCGGGGTCAAAATCCTCGTCGGGCAGGCCGGTGAACATGACGCCCGCCCGGGAGATCATGCGGCCCAACTCCCGGGTGGTCAGGGAGACGTCGATGTCCGGCAGACCGGGTACAGCCTGCTCGTCCTCCCGGTGGATTTCAAACTTCTTGGCGGTGCAGGGCATGATGCCCACCGTGAAGATGTCGGCGGGATCCACGCCGATCTTCCGGGCGTAATAGGTCTTCATCATGGCCCCGAACATCTGCTGGGGGGACTTGCAGGTGGACAGGTTGGGGATGAACTCAGGGAAGAATTGCTCGCAGAAGCGAATCCAACCCGGGCTACAGGAGGTGATCAGGGGCAGGTCGTGGCCGGATTCCAACCGTTTGAGGAACTCGGTGCCCTCCTCCATGATGGTCAGATCGGCGGTCACGTCGATGTCGAACACGCCGTCAAAGTTCAGCCGGTGCAGGGCGGCCACCATTTTGCCCTCCACGTTGGTGCCCACCGGCATCCCGAAGCACTCGCCCAGGGTCACCCGGATGGAGGGGGCCACGCCCACGACCACGTGCTTTTTGGGGTCTGCCAAGGCGGCCCACACCTTTTCGGTGTCGTCCTTCTCGGTCAGCGCCCCGGTGGGGCAGACCGCGGTGCACTGTCCGCAGGACACGCAGGCGGTCTCGTCCAAATTGCGGTCAAAGGCGCAGGAGATGTGGCTCTCAAAGCCCCGGTCGTTGGGGCCGATGACGGACACGGACTGGTTGTTGCGGCAGACGGCCACACAGCGGCGGCAGAGGATGCACTTGGAGTTGTCCCGCACCAGATGCAGGGTGGAATCCTCGATTTCGGGCTTCATGTTGTCGGTGTGGAAGCGCACCTCCTGCATCCCAAAGTCCCGGGCCAGCTTTTGCAGCTCGCAGTTTTGGTTGCGCAGGCAGGTCAGGCAGTCCATCCGGTGATTGGAGAGAATCAGCTCCAGGGTATTTTTCCGGGCCTGGATGACCTCGCCAGTGTTGGTGAACACCTCCATACCCTCGGCCACCGGGTAGACGCAGGAGGCCACCAGACTGCGGGCCCCCTTGACGGCCACCACGCAGATGCGGCAGGCGCCGATGGCGTTGATGTTTTTCATATAACACAGGGATGGGATGTCGATGTCCACCTGCCGGGCGGCCTCCAGAATGGTGGCGGTCTTGGGAACCTCCACCTCCTTGCCGTTGATCTTCAGCTTGACGGTATCCATATTCGTCACGCCTCCTATTCTTTCACGATGGCGTTAAACTTGCACTTCTCCATGCAGGCGCCGCATTTGATGCACTTGTCCTGGTCGATGACGTGGAGCTCCTTGACCTTGCCCGAAATGGCCCCGGTGGGGCAGACGCGGGCGCAGGCGGTGCAGCCCTTGCAGGCGTCGGTGATCCGGTACTGCATGAGGGCCTTGCACACGTGGGCGGGGCACTTCTTGTCCCGCACGTGGGCCACGTATTCCTCCCGGAAGTGCCGCAGGGTGGACAGCACCGGGTTGGGAGCGGTCTGCCCCAGGCCGCACAGGGAACTGCCCTTGATGTGGTGGCAGAGCTCTTCCAGCAGGTCGAGATCCTCCATGGTGCCCCGCCCGGTGGTGATCTTCTCCAAAATTTGGTGCAGGCGTTTGGTGCCGATGCGGCAGGGGGTGCATTTGCCGCAGGACTCGTCCACCGTGAACTCCAGGAAGAACTTGGCGATGTCCACCATGCAGTTGTCCTCGTCCATGACGATCAGGCCGCCGGAACCCATCATGGAACCCAGGGCGGTCAGGGTCTCATACTCGATGGCGGTGTCGATATAGGCCGCCGGGATACAGCCCCCCGAGGGGCCGCCGGTCTGGGCCGCCTTGAAGGCCTTGCCGTTCGGGCAGCCGCCGCCGATCTCCTCCACCACTTCCCGCAGGGTGGTGCCCATGGGGATTTCCACCAGGCCGGTGTTCTTGATTTTGCCGCCCAAGGCGAAGACCTTGGTGCCCTTGGCGCGCTCGGTGCCGATGGCCGCGAAGGCCTCCGCGCCCTGCGTGAGAATCCAGGGGATGTTGGCGTAAGTCTCCACGTTGTTGAGGATGGTGGGCTTGCCGAACAGACCCTTGACCGCCGGGAACGGCGGCCGGGGCCGGGGTTCGCCCCGGTTGCCCTCGATGGAGGTCATCAGGGCGGTCTCCTCGCCGCACACGAAGGCCCCCGCGCCCAGCCGGATCTCCAGGTCGAAGGAGAAATCGGTGCCGAAGATATTCTGGCCCAGCAGGTTGTAGGCCCGGGCCTGTTCGATGGCGATTTTGAGCCGCTTGACCGCGATGGGGTATTCGGCCCGGACATAAATGTAGCCCTGATCCGCGCCGATGACGTACCCGGCGATGGTCATGGCCTCGATGATGCTGTGGGGGTCGCCCTCCAGCACCGAGCGGTCCATAAAGGCCCCCGGGTCGCCCTCGTCGGCGTTGCAGCAGACGTATTTCTGGCCGGGAGGCTGCTTCATGGCGAACTCCCACTTAGTGCCGGTGGGGAACCCCGCGCCGCCGCGGCCCCGCAGGCCGGAGGCCTTCACGACGGCCAGCACCTCCTCGGGCGTCTGCTCGGTCAGCGCCTTGGCCAAAGACTGGTAGCCGTCGTAGGCGATGTACTCGTCGATGACCTCGGGGTTGATGACGCCGCAGTTGCGCAGGGCGATGCGCAGCTGTTTTTTATAAAATCCCGTCTCGTTGAGGGACTTTACGTTGTCGTCCTGCACCGTCTCTTGGTAGAGCAGGCGGCGTACGATGCGGCCTTTGAGGATGTGTTCCTCCACGATCTCCTCGGCGTCCTTGGGGGTCACCCGGGAGTAGAAGGAACCCTCGGGGTAGACCACGACGACCGGCCCCAGGGCGCACAGGCCGAAACAGCCCGTCTTGATGACCTTGACCTCTTTGTCCAGGCCGGCCTCTTTGAGGGATGCCTCAAAGGCGGCGATGATCTTTTCGCTGCCCGACGAACTGCAGCCGGTGCCGGCGCAGACCAGGATATGGCTTCTGACAAGTTCCATGGCGGTTTCCTCCTCGCGTTACTGATTCGCGCCGATGGTGTATTCGGTCTTGACCTTGTGGTTGACGACGTGCTCCGCGATGACCTGGGCGGCCTTTTCAGGCGTCATGTTGACATAGGTTACCTTTTCCTCGCCGGGCACGAACACCTCCACGATGGGTTCCAGGCGGCAGACACCGATGCAGCCGGTCTGGGTGACCGTGACGTCGGTCAGCCCCCGGCGGTGAACCTCCTCGACACAGGAGGCCAGCACGGGACGCGCCCCGGCGGCGATACCGCAGGTGGCCATGCCCACCACGACGCGGGTGTTGTTCCCGATGTCCTCCTGCCGCAGGTTCAGGTCGCCTCGGGCCTTTTCACGGATGGCTTTGAGTTCTTCGATGCTTTTCATATAACGCTCCTTTTCGCTTGCGCAGAGGCCGACGCTTCATCGGCCCTTGTGTGTAGTGTACATGTGGGGTTCGCCGCCGCCTGTCATACGGGGTGCAGCGCCGTCTGTTCTTGCAGGTATTCGCCCACCCAGGCCAGCACGTCGGGGCTGTCCAAAGGCACGTCCTCCAGCGCCCGCCGCAGGTCTCGGGTGTCCAGGGCAAAGGCCCCGTCCTCGGTTTCCTGGCGGTAGACGAAATCCACCGACGGCGCGCCCTGGATGAGGGTGACCACCGTCCCCACGATGTCCCCCAAGGGGGGCGTGTCGATGTGGCCGTGGACGAAGGCGGCTGTCACCGTCGTGCCGACGCCGGGGGCGCTTTCCAAGGCGAAGGAGCCGCCGGTCTGCTCGGCGGCCAGCTTCCACAAGGGCAGTCCCAGCCCCACCCGGCGGGTGGTACGGGTGGTGGTGAAGGGGTCTGTCACCCGGGCGGCCATGTCGGGGGTCATGCCCCGGCCGTTGTCCTTGATGACCGCTGTCAGCAGGCCGCCCCGCCGCGTCAGGGACAGCTCGACCAGGGACGCCCCGGCGGTCAAGCTGTTTTGCGCGATGTCGAGGATGTGCAGCGAGAGTTCTTTCATAGGGATTATGCTTTGAGGTACTTGTCCAAAATGCCGTCCACGTCGTCCGGCGTCAGGCGGCCGTACACGTCGCCGCCCACCACCATGACCGGGGCCAGGCCGCAGGCGCCGATGCACCGGGTGGCGTCCACCGAAAAACTGCCGTCGGGTTTCACCTTGCCGGCCTTGCAGCCCAGCTTGCGTTCCACCCGGGCGAGCACCTCGCCGGAGCCCTTGACATAGCAAGCGGTGCCCAGGCAGACCTCGACGCGGATGTCCCCCTTGGGGTTCAGGGTAAACTGGGTGTAGAAGGAGACAATGCCGTACACCTCGGACAGGGACATGCCCAGCCCCTCGGCGACGACGATCTGCACCTCTTCGGGGAGGTAGCCGTAAATCTCTTGGGCCTCTTGCAGCACGGGCATGGTCGCTCCGGGCTGATCCTTATACCGCTCGATGACGGCCAGCAATTGTTCATGCTGCTGCGCCGTTCCCTTGAACGGGATTGCGGTTTTGCTGTTGGGCATATTGACATGCGCCCCCTTAATGTAGGATTTGACTGGAACCGCTGGCGTTTTTGGTTTTCCGCTATCGATCGCCTGATTGTCTCAAATTTCACAATCAACCGACAGATATTATACCACAGACCCGATGGCAATGCCATAGGGAATTTCGGCAAGGCGGGAGAAAATTTACCTGAAATTGCGGCTTTAATGTTAGAATATTGGAACTTATGGGATGGGTTGGCAAGCGCGGCCCTCGGACCTTCTTTTCTGGCGGCCTCTCAAAAAATTTTTCCCAAAGGGGTTGACAGGTCTTTCTTTGCCTGCTATAATAGTAAAAGTTATCATTATTATTTTAGAGAGGGTGGTCGCCCATGCCGGGGCAAATCAATTTCAGCCGCAAGCGAGCGGCCATACTGGACGCCCTGCGGGACACCAAGGAGCATCCCACCGCCGAATGGGTCTATCAGCGGGTCAAGCCCCTCTACCCCGAT
>JAITQI010000159.1 GCA_031289065.1 Oscillospiraceae bacterium | reverse complement strand
GGGAGTTCTCCTCCTCCAAGGGCGAGATTCCCAGCCGCAAGGGCTACCCCAGCTACCTCTATTCCGACCTGGCCTCCCTCTATGAGCGGGCCGGGATGCTCAAGGACAAGCCCGGTTCGGTGACCCAGGTGCCGGTTCTCACCATGCCCAACGACGACATCACCCACCCCATCCCCGACCTGACCGGCTATATCACCGAGGGCCAAATCGTCCTCGACCGCACCCTCGACCAGCGGGGCCTCTATCCCCCCATCTCAGTGCTGCCCTCCCTGTCCCGCCTGATGAAGGACGGTATCGGCAAGGGCTACACCCGGGAGGATCACCCCAGCCTGTCCAACCAGCTGTTCTCCTCTTACGCCCGCGTGCAGGAGGCCCGCGCCCTGGCCTCGGTCATCGGCGAGGACGAACTGTCCGAAACCGATAAAAAATATATGACCTTCGGCCGCCTGTTCGAGGACAACTTTGTCCGCCAGGGCGGCACCGAAAACCGCTCCATCGACCAAACACTGGAAATCGGCTGGAAGGTGCTCTCGGTTCTCCCCAAAGAAGAACTCGACCGCGTAGACACCCTCCTCCTGGCCAAATACTACCAAGACGGCGGCGCCATAGCCCTCCACGGGGAGATATAACCGAAGACGAATTAAGAATGAAAAAGGAAGAATGGCGGAATCGCGCTCCGGCGCGATAACTAAATTTGCCGCGCAGCGGCTCCACAATTTTTAATTCTTAATTCTTAATTGACCAACGCCCCGTCCCGAAAGGTGGTCTCTCCTTCATGGCCCAAGCCATCCCAACCAAGGGAAACCTATTAGCGCTCAAGCGTTCCATGTCCTTGGCCCAGTTGGGATTCGACCTGATGGATCGCAAGCGCAACATCCTCATCCGGGAGATGATGGGGCTTATCGATCGCGCCGCCGAGATTCAAGGGCGCATCGATTCCACCTTTCGCCAAGCCTACGCCGCTCTGCAAGCGGCCAACATCACCCTGGGCAACTGCGAGGACCTGGCCAAATCGGCCCCTCTGGACGACTCGGTGGAGATCCGCTTTCGTTCGGTCATGGGCGTGGAAATCCCCCGGGTGACCATGGCGGACACGCCGCCGGCCATGCTGGGCTTTGTCTTCACCAACTCCATGCTCGACGAGGCCACCCTGCAATTCGCCGAGGTCAAACGCCTGACCCGGGAGCTGGCCGAGGTGGAGACCTCCATCTACCGCCTGGCCTTCGCCGTGCGCAAAACCCAAAAACGCGCCAACGCCCTGCAAAACATCATCATCCCCGATTTCACCCGCAACCTGGCCTTCATCACCGACGCCCTGGAGGAAAAAGAGCGGGAAGAATTCGTGAGAATGAAGGTTATCAAGCGCAAGGGATAGCCCACGAAAAACAAACGCCAAAGACGGGCGAGCCAAAAGGCTCGCCCGTCTCTTCCCTGTCGCCGGATTTCATTCCGGCAAAATCTTCCCGATTTTGTCCTTGTTGACGTACAGCCGCCGAATTTCCTGGCCGTTGAAGCTGGTAGTAGGTTCCGAAATGACCAAACCCTCGTCGATCATTTTGCGCAAAACCCGGGTGCAAATCTCCTGATCCCCGTTGTGGTATTGGTGGACAAACTCGCAGGTGCGCATGAAAGTGGCATATTTGCCGCCGTCCTCCGCCCGTTTGAGGGAATAGGCGATTTTCCGCATGTACTCTTCCTCGGTGTCGTCCAAAATATCGATCACCCTGACCCAGGTGGAACAGTCGCGCAGTTGGCGCGACAGGGTTTTGGCGACGCTGTACACGCCGACGCCTCTGTCCATATACATCCGCAAAAAGGTGGCCGCCGAGGAGAAATGCCCGTCTCCCGTGACCAATACAAATTGTTTGATGGCTTCGTTTTGAATGACTTCCTGATAAATGTGATCCAACATAATGAAATCTGTAAAGTCTTTTTTCGCTGCCGCGGTCTCATAACTACAGTCGATGATAAAATTTGTGATGGTTCGCACCCGGTTTCGCTCCTGTTCCAACCCCGCTTTTGTGAAGTCCCCAAACACCTTGATGGCGGCGATTTTTCCGATTGTCCTGAAATCCGCTACCAGCTCCTTCAGATCCGGCTTTGCGCCGAACACATTCTGCAGACTGTAATAGAGCGATTCATAATCGATAAACACGATGGTGGGCGCGTCCCCTGTGGGCGGCCCTCCGTCTCCCAGCGGGCCGATTTTGATTTGCATAACGCCACTCCTTTCCCTCCGATTATAGCATACGCCGCCCCAAAAACAAAGAATTTTTTGTAACTAAAAATCGACAGTGTTATACATTCCCATTTTTTGTTCCCCCACCGACATTTTCCAACAAAACTTTCCCTCTTGACAAGCCCCGGCCCCGTGTGATATAAATATAAAAAGCACAACCATATAATTCATATATAATATATATGCAATAAGGAGGCTTCCGCGTGGAACAGTTGCCCAGCCGGTTGCTGCACCGGGGCGACGGCCAGTTTGCCAAAAAACTCGCCCGGGCCGTCTCGGTGCCCGAAACCTTTCCGGTGTATCTGTCCTCGGTCTACGCCTTTGACGACTTGGAGGCGGTGGACGCGGTCTATGAAAAAGAGGCCGACGGCTACATATACGCCCGCATCGCCGCCCCCAACGCCGACGCGGTCAGCGAGATTCTCGCCGCCGCCGACGGGGGCGGGGACGCCCTGGTGTTCGCCTCGGGCATGGCGGCCATTACCACCTCGGTGCTGGCCGTCCTGAGCCCCGGCGACCACCTGATCGCCTCCCCCATCCTGTACGGCGGGGTCAACGACTTCTTCAAAAACGAACTGCCCCGCTTGGGAGTGGAGGTCACCTTCGCCGACCTGGCCGAGCTGGAAGCCCACATCCGGCCCAACACCAAGCTGGTGTACACCGAGACCATTTCCAACCCCCTGGTCACGGTGCCCGACATCCGAGCCGCCGCCGCCCTCACCCGGGCCAAAGGGCTGCTTTTCTTCGTGGACAACACCTTCGCCTCCCCCGTCGTGGTCCAACCCCTGTCCCTGGGAGCCGACCTGGCGCTGTACAGCGTCACCAAATACCTGGGGGGGCACAGCGACATCGTGGGCGGCGCGGCGGTGGGCGGCCCGGAACTCATCCCCCGGATTCGCCGCGCCCTGGTGCTCTACGGCGGCATCCTCAGCCCCACCGACTGCTGGCTGCTGGCCCGTAGCCTGCGCACGCTGGATCTGCGCGTCCGCCGCCATTCGGAAAACGCGCTGGCCGTAGCCCGGTTCTTGGAAAGCCATCCCAAAGTGGAGCGGGTCTACTACCCCGGTCTGCCCGCCTCCCCGTCCCACGCCAACGCCCTCCGGCAGTTCACCCCCAGCCTGTTCGGCGGGATGCTCAGCGCCGACATCGCGGGGGGAGAACGGGCCGCCGCCGCCCTCGTCCGCGCCCTGACCAACATCCCCCTGGTGCCCAGCCTGGCCGGAACGGCCACCACCCTCTCCCATTCGGCCAAAACCTCCCACCGTTTCTACGACAAAAAGACCCGGGAAGCCTTGGGCATCTTGGACGGACAGCTCCGCTTCTCGGTGGGCCTGGAGGCCCGGGAGGACATTTTGAGCGAGCTGGAACAGGCGCTGGACAAAATTTGACCCATCGAAGCTCTCTATATTACAAGAGATAAATCACCACAAACTATAAATAAGAAGGGAAGCAAAAATCATGAGCGAACAGAAAAACTACCGCTTCGAGACCCTGCAGCTCCACGTGGGTCAGGAGACGCCCGACCCCGCTACCGACTCTCGCGCCGTGCCCATCTACCAGACCTCCTCGTATGTCTTCAAGGATTCGGCCACGGCGGCCGGGCGGTTTGCCCTGTCCGAGTCGGGGAACATCTACACCCGCCTGATGAACCCCACCTCGGATGTGTTCGAGAAGCGCATCGCGGCGCTGGAAGGCGGCGCGGCCGCCCTGGCCGCCGCGTCGGGCGCGGCCGCCACCGCCTACGCCGTCCAAAACATCGCCCGCTCCGGCGACCACATCATCTCCGACACCAACGTCTACGGCGGCACCTACAACCTCTTCGCCCACACCTTCGCCGACATCGGCATCCAGACCACCTTTGTGGACGGCGGCGACAGCGCCGCCTTTGAAAAGGCCGTCCGCCCCAACACCAAGGCCATCTTCATCGAAAGCCTCGGCAACCCCAATTCCACCATCGTGGACATCGACGCCGTGGCCGCCATCGCCCACAAAAACGGCATCCCCCTGCTGGTGGACAACACCTTCGCCACCCCCTACACCCTGCGCCCCATCGAACACGGCGCCGACATCGTCATCCATTCGGCCACCAAGTTCATCGGCGGGCACGGCTCCTCCATCGGCGGCGTCATCGTGGACGCGGGCCGCTTCGACTGGGCCCAGAACAACAAGTTCCCCGGCCTCTCCCAGCCCAACCCCAGCTATCACGGCGCGGTGTTCTCCCAGGTGGCCGGCAACCTGGCCTACATCATCAAACTACGCACCACCCTCATGCGGGACACCGGCGCGACCATCAGCCCCTTCAACTCCTTCCTGTTCATCCAGGGGCTGGAAACCCTGTCCCTGCGCGTGGAACGCCACGTGGAAAACGCCCTCAAGGTGGTGGACTTCCTGAAAAACCACCCCAAGGTCGCCCAAGTCAACCACCCCTCCCTCCCCGGCCACAAGGACAACGCCCTCTATAAGCGCTACTTCCCCCACGGCGCGGGCTCCATCTTCACCTTCGAGATCAAGGGCGGCGCCGCCGAGGCCAAGAAGTTCTCCGAGAGCCTGGAGCTGTTCTCCCTGCTGGCCAACGTCGCCGACGTCAAATCCCTGGTCATCCACCCCGCCTCCACCACCCACTCCCAGATGAGCGAGAGCGAGCTACTCTCCTCCGGCATCAAACCCAACACCGTCCGCCTCTCCGTCGGCACCGAACACATCGACGACATCCTGGACGACCTGCGTCAGGCCTTTGAGGCGTAAATCCCTCCCAAAGAATAAAGCGAAGGCAGAAACGGCTGAGCCGTTTCTGCCTTCGTTCTTTTACCTTAACCCTATCCGATCTTCGCCTGATCCAAATAGTCCGCCGCCGCACGGGTAACCCGGGTCAGCGCCTCGGGATCGAAGGGCAGGGGCAGCCCGGCGTAGGACACCAGCCCGCTGAAGGTACGGCTGCCCGCCTCCCCCACCAGCTTCATATACCGCGCCCAGGCCGCCTTCCGGTCGGACTGCATCTCGCTCCAGAAGGTGAGCGCCACCGTCTGGGCCAGGCAGTAGTCGATATAGTAGAAGGGCATCTCATAGATGTGGGACTGGGCCTGCCAGCGGCCGCCCTCGCTGTAGAAGGGGACGTCCTCAAAGTCGATCCAGGGGCGGTATGCCCGCTCCAGCGCCAGCCAGGCCTGCTTGCGCTCCTTGGGGGTCATCTCCGGCTTCTCGTAGACCAGGTGCTGGAAGGCGTCCACAATGACGCCGTAGGGCAGGAAGAACAGCGCCGAAGCCAGGTGATTGTACAGATATTTGTCGGTCGCGTCCCCGAAGAAGCCCTCCATCCAGGGCCAGGTGAAAAACTCCATGCTCATGGAGTGAATCTCGCAGGTGTCCGCCCCGGTGGGGCGCAGCTCGCCGATCCGTATATCCCGGGACAGGTAGAAGGCCAGCGCGTGCCCGGCCTCGTGGGTGAGCACGTCGATGTCCCCCGAGGTGCCGTTGAAGTTGGCAAAAATGAAGGTGGA
>JAITQI010000093.1 GCA_031289065.1 Oscillospiraceae bacterium | reverse complement strand
CGGCTGCGGGCGCACCGACGCCGGGGTTCACGCCCGGCACTATGTGGCTGGTTTCTCGGCCGACACCCGCGTCCCGGCCGACCGGTTTCCCTTTGCCCTGCGGGCGCTTCTGCCCCAGGACATCACGGTGTGGCAGGCCGCCGAGACGCCCCCCGACTTTCACGCGATCAACTCTTGCGTCCGCAAGGAGTATACATACCGGCTGTACACCGGTCGGCACCCCGATCCCTTTTTGGCCCGTTACGCCCTGTTTCACCCGGACACGTTGGATGTGCCTCTCATGGCGGCGGCGGCCCAGGATTTCGTGGGCGAGCACGATTTCACGGCGCTGCGCTCCATGGGCAGCACCCAGGTCAAAAGCACCGTGCGGCGGGTGTTTTCCTCGGAGGTCACCGTTCGGGGCGCGGAGATTTTTTTCACGGTTTCGGCCAACGGCTTTTTATACAACATGGCGCGGGCCATGACGGGTACCCTGCTCTACATCGGGCTGGGAAAGCTGCCGCCCGACGCGCTGTCCGGCCTGCTGTCCGGCGGCCGACGGGCCGAGGCCGGGCCCACCGCCCCGCCCCACGGTCTGTACATGACCGGGGCCGGTTATGAAATTCCCCTGCCCTGGGACTTTCACGGCCATTCACAAGAGACAATCGTCAGTCCATACTGTTCGTCGGGGGGGTGTTTGCGGTGACGGCTCAACAGGAGAAAATTGTTCCCATCGATGCCAGGCGGATGCGGCGGGCGCGGCGGCGCCCCTTGCGGATGGCGCTTTACGTCCTCTTTTTCGTGGCGGTGCTGGGGGGGATTGTCCTGTTTGTCACTTACCGGGGCAACCTGTCGGCGGGCACCTTCGCCGATCTGTTTTCCCGCATCCGCTTCACCATGAGTCAGGCCGACGAGCAGATCGCCGAGGAATTCCCCTATGACGACTACCTGCTGACGCGGTTTTCGCCCTTCCAGGGCGGGCTGGCCCTGCTGTCCGGCGACCGGCTGGAGATTTTCGCCCCGTCGGGGCGTGCCCAATACGGCGTGTCCTGCCAGTTCGCCAACCCAGCCCTGGCCGTGTCCGACCGGACGGTGCTGGCCTACGACCGGGGCGGCGTCTCCTACCTGCTGGCCGACAACGGAGCCACCCTCCTCAAAAGCGACTGGGACGGCGCTATTTATTCGGCCTGCATGAATCCCAAGGGGTTTTTCGCCTTCATCAGCGACGCGAGGGGGTACGCCTCCACCGTGACGGTGTTTGACGACCATCAGTCCGAGATTTATAAGTGGTATTTCCAACGGCAATACGCCCTGGACGTCTCTCTCTCCCCGTCGGGCGCCTTACTGGCGCTGGTGTCGGGGGGGCAGGAGGACAGCCGCTTTGTGGGGCGGGTCACCCTGCTCAACACCGCCCGGGAGGAACCGGTGGCCGTGCGGGATCTGCCGGATGTGCTGCCGGTGGGCGTGGGTTTTCTGAC
Organism: Oscillospiraceae bacterium; assembly: GCA_031289065.1. Classification (GTDB taxonomy): domain Bacteria; phylum Bacillota; class Clostridia; order Oscillospirales; family UBA929; genus JAIRTA01. The sequence goes on along the minus strand of JAITQI010000093.1, from coordinate 7,961 downwards.
GGAAAAGCTGTTTTATGTGGTCACCGAGGAAAGCGCCTCTTTCTATAATGAAACAGGGGAACTCCTGTTTGACTGGCCCTTTGGGAACCGCCGCCTGCTCCGTTACGGCGCGAGCGAGGACGGCTACCTGGTTCTCTCCCTTGAGGATGGCCGGTCGGACGCCTCCGAGCTGATTGTGCTCGACCCCGGCGGGGCGCGGGCTCAGCTCCCCCTGTTGGGCCATCTGGACTCCCTGTCGGTGAGCGGTTCCTGGGTGGGCGCGCTGGCCGACGGCCAGGCCCATATCTACAGCGCCGCCTTGACCGAAAAGGGAGACCCCCGGGCGGCCCCCGGTGTCTTGGCGCTGCTCATGCGGGCGGACGGCTCGGCGCTTCTGCTGGGCCGAGAGGGCTTATCGGTGTTCCGCCCATGACTGGAGGGAATTGGATTTGATCCATCTTATTTTGGATTTGCTGGTGCTGGCCGTGCTGGCCTTTTGTGTCTGGCAGGGCTGGCGCAAGGGGCTGATTCTGACGGCGGCCGGTATGCTGGTGATCATTCTGGCCATTTGGGGGGCCAACACCCTGTCCGAAAAGTATGCCGACACCCTCTCCGAGAAGGTGTACCCCCTGTTGAGCTGGGTGACCGACGACGCCACCGAGGAGGCCGCCCACGACAACGCCTACAACGCCGCCCCGGACGACGAGAACGTCATTTTGGTCATCGCCGCCCAGGCCTTCGCCCGATTGGGCATTGTGGACGCGGAGATCGAGGAGTTGGCCGACAGGGTGGTCGCCCAGATGAAGGAGACCGGGGCCTCGCTCCGGCAGAGCATCGCCATGACCTTCCTGAATATGGTGTGCCGCGTGTTGCTGTTCATCTTCATTTTTGCCGTCTTGGCGCTGCTGATGACTTTGGGGACGCATTTTGTGAGTATGCTGTTCAAGCTGCCCGGGCTGCGCCTGGCGGACACTGTCGGGGGATTGGCGCTGGGGTTCGCCCGGGGGCTGTTCATCCTGTTCGCCATAGGCTGGCTGCTACGCTTCATCGGCATCCTGATCCCCAGCGATCTGGTGCAGGACACCGTCCTGCTGCGGCTGTTCGTGCAGCACAATCCTCTGGTCGGCCTGCTCTGATCCCGTTTTTTCATGGGATCATGTAACCTATAAGGGGGCATCGCCCTTGAATCTGCCAAATATCCTGTCGCTGTTCCGGCTTTGTCTGGTGCCGGTGGTGCCGGTGCTGTTCTTCTCCGGTCTGGCTCACGCCAACTGGTGGGCGGCGGCGGTTTACGCGCTGGCCTCCCTGACCGACGTGCTGGACGGCCAATTGGCCCGCCGCCTCAACAAGATCACCAAGCTGGGCCGTCTGCTCGATCCCCTGGCCGACAAGCTGATGAGCGCCACGGTCATGGTTTGTATCGCCGTCGCGGCGGCCGAGCCGGTGCTGTGGGCGGCGGTGGGGCTGTTCCTCCTGAAAGAGGCGCTGATGGGGGTTGGGACGCTGGTGCAGTACCGGAAGATCGACGACGTGCCCCCCTCCCAGCTGATCGGCAAGCTGGCCGCCGCCTTTTTCTTCGCGGTCTGCCTGCTGGTGATGCTGTTTCCCGGTTTGCCCTCCCCTCTCAAGCTGGCGCTCTTTTGGGCGGCCGTCCTTCTGTCGCTCGCCGCGCTGTTCGCTTATCTGCGCCGGTTCCTGTCGCTGGCCCGCACGGCGAAAAAATAAGGTTCTGACCTCTGACTTCTGATTTAAGGAGAACGTTTATGCAGCCTACCATGTGCTCCCGTTGCAAAAAGAGAGTGGCCGTCGTTTTCATCACCAAGATCGAAAACGGCAAGGCCGAAAACCAGGGCATTTGCATCAAGTGCGCCCAGGAATTGGGCATCAAACCGGTGGGCGACATGATCGCCAAACTGGGCATTTCGGACGACGATCTGGACACCCTGTCCCAGGAGATGATGGACGCGCTGGGCAGCATGAACGAACTGATGAGCCTGCCCGAGGGGAGCGAGGAGTCGGACTCCCTGGAGGACGAGGGCAAAACCGCCACCTTCCCCTTCCTCAACCGTCTATTCGGCAACCTGCCGGACGGGGTCACCCCCGAGCCGCCGCCGCCCACGCGTCCCGCCCGGGACGCCGAGCGGCGGGACGCCGATCCCCGGGGCAAGGGCCGCAAATATCTGGAGAGCTACTGCGTGTCCCTGTCCCAACAGGCCAAGGACGGCAAGCTCGACCGCATTGTGGGGCGGAGCGCCGAGATCGACCGGGTGGTACAAATTCTCAACCGCCGCCAGAAGAACAACCCCTGCCTGATCGGCGAGCCCGGGGTGGGCAAGACCGCCATCGCCGAGGGGCTGGCCCAGCGCATTGCCGACGGGGCGGTGCCGGGCAAGCTCCAGGGCAAGGAGGTCTATCTCCTCGACCTGACCTCCCTGGTGGCGGGGACGCAATTCCGGGGGCAGTTTGAGTCCCGCATGAAGGGCCTCATCGAGGAGGTTCGCAAGCTGGGCAACATCATCCTGGTCATCGACGAGGTTCACAACATCGTGGGCGCGGGGGACGCGGAGGGGTCGATGAACGCCGCCAACATCCTGAAGCCCGCCCTGTCCCGGGGCACCATACAGGTCATCGGCGCGACCACCTTCAACGAATACCGCAAGCACATCGAAAAGGACGCCGCCCTGGAGCGCCGGTTCCAGCCGGTGACGGTGGCCGAGCCCTCGGTGGAGGAGACGATCGCCATCCTGCTGGGGGTTTCCCGCTACTACGAGCTGTTCCATGGGGTGACCATCACCCCGGCGGCGGCCCGTCAGGCGGTGCTGCTGAGCGAGCGCTATATCACCGACCGTTTTCTGCCGGACAAGGCCATCGACCTGATCGACGAGGCCTGCGCCGACGTCAATTTGCGCACCCCCTCCATCCACGAGGCCGACCTCATCCGCAAGGAAATTTCCCGCATCCGCGCCGACCGGGAGGGGCTGATGACCGACTCCTCCCCGGCGGCCTATGAGCGGCTGGCCGTGCTCAAAAGCCGAGAGCTGGTCATCTCTCGCCGACTGGAGGAGCTGACCAAAAACGGCCCCCCCGAGCTGACCGTGGGCGACCTGGCCCGGGTCATCGAGCAGTGGACAAAAATCCCGGCGGCCAACATCGAGGCCGAGGAATACAAGCGCCTGGCCGCTTTAGAGGATCGCCTCAAGGTTCATATCATCGGCCAGGACACGGCTATCTCCGCCATCGCCGCCGCCATTCGGCGGGGCCGGGTGGGCATTTCGGGCAAGCGCAAGCCGGTCTCCTTCATCTTTGTCGGGCCGACCGGCGTGGGCAAAACGGAGCTTGTCAAGCGGCTGGCCGCCGACCTGTTCGACCAGCCGGAGGCGCTGATTCGGCTGGACATGTCCGAGTTTATGGAAAAGCACTCCGTGTCCCGTATCATCGGTTCCCCGCCGGGGTATGTCGGCTACGACGAGGCCGGGCAGCTCACCGAGAAAATTCGCCGCAAACCTTACAGCGTCGTGCTGTTTGACGAAATTGAAAAGGCCCATCCCGACGTGCTCAACATCCTGCTGCAAATCCTGGACGACGGCCGGATCACCGACGCCCACGGCCGGGAGGTCAATTTTGAGAACACGCTGATCGTCATGACCTCCAACGCTGGGTCGGACAAGAACGGCGGCGCCCCCGGCTTCGGGCGCACGGTCTCCGAGCAGGGCAAGGACAAGGCCATGAAAGCGCTGTCCGACATCATGCGCCCCGAGTTCATCAACCGGGTGGACGAGGTGATCTCCTTCAACCAGCTGTCGAAAGAGGATTTCAGCGTCATCGCCCGGCTCATGCTGGGGGAGCTGGCCGCCCAAATGTCCGAAAAGCGGAACATGTCCCTGTCCTACGACAACAGCCTGGTGGACTATCTGGTGGAAAAATCTTACTCCCTCAAGTACGGCGCCCGCAACCTGCGGCGGCTGATCCAAAAAGAGGTGGAGGACGCCATCGTCACCCTGATCATCAACAGTCAGGGCCAAGGGGTGGCCGGGGTGACGCTCATGGTGCAGGAGGGCAAAATCATCCTGCTGACCATCCCTCACGCCGTGTCGGTGGCTCGGAACGTGGGGGGACGGCGGTAGGATGAAATCAGGCTCCGCCGCCGAGGCCCTCTCCCCCGCCCTGTTGGACTGGTACCAGTCCGCCAAGCGCGATCTGCCCTTTCGGCGGACGCGGGATCCTTACGCCATTTGGGTGTCCGAAATCATGGCGCAGCAGACCCGCATCACGGCGCTTATCCCCTATTTTGAACGGTTTCTCCGAGCCTTTCCCAACGCGGCCGCCCTGGCCGCCGCCGACGAGGACGATGTTCTCAAGGCCTGGGAAGGGCTCGGCTACTACAGCCGGGCCCGCTGTCTGCACCGGGCGGCCCGGCTGATGGTTTCGGCCCACGGGGGGGCGGTGCCCGACGACCCGGCGGCCCTGCGAGGGCTGCCCGGTATCGGGGACTACACCGCCGGGGCGATTCTCTCCATCGCCTTCGGGCAAAAGGCCCCCGCGGTGGACGGCAACGTCCTGCGGGTGCACGCCCGGCTGACCGACGACCCCACCGACATCGCCCTGCCGGCGGCCAAGGAGACGGCCCGGGTGTGGGTGCTGTCCCTGATGGGCCGGGGCGACCCGGGGGCTGTAACAGAGGCGCTCATGGAACTGGGGGCGCTGGTCTGTTTGCCCAAGCAGCCCCGCTGCGAGGACTGCCCGGCCCGGGATCTTTGCGCCGCACGGCTGGCCGGACGGGTGGGGGAACGGCCGGTCAAGTCCCCCAAAAAGCCCCAACGGACGGAGGCGCGCCCGGTCTGCCTGCTCTTCGACCCTCAGGGGCGGGTGCTCATGCGCCGCCGCACCGAGTCCCTGCTGCGGGGGCTGTGGGAATTCCCCGCCGCGCCGCCGGAGGGGCTTGCGGTTTTGTCCGCCCAGCCCTGCGGACGGCACACCCACGTTTTCACCCACATCATCTGGGAGATGGAGGGTTCCCTGTGCGCCACGGCGGCCTTCGAGACGCCGGAGGGCTTCCTGTGGGCCGACGGCGAGACCTTTGAGACGCTGGCGGTACCCGTGGCCTTTCGGGGGTACATGGGGGTCGTGCGGGGAGCGCTGGCGGGGGCGGCACAGGGGTGACAACGAGCAACGCAAGGCGGTTCCCCGTCATTTTTCACAAAAAGCGGACAGACGGTTGGGGAATCTTCTTTGATAAAAAAATCACAACTTGGGAATCCCGCCCTTTTCAAAGGGCGGGATTTGTGGTATACTAATCGCTGATATGCCAATCTTGGGGAGGTTCCGCGATGAAAAAGATCCGCTTTACCGAGACCGTGCTGCGCGACGCCGGACAGTCTTTGATTGCCACTCGCCTGCCTTACGACAAATTTGAACCCATTTTGGAGACTCTGGATCAGGCCGGGTACTATTCGCTGGAATGCTGGGGCGGGGCCACCTTTGACACCTGCCTGCGGTATTTGAACGAAGACCCCTGGGAGCGCCTGCGCAACATCAAGAAAATCGCCAAAAAGACCAAGCTGCAAATGCTCCTGCGGGGGCAAAACCTCTTGGGCTACAAGCACTACCCCGACGACGTGGTGCGGTCCTTCGTGGCCAAGTCGATTGAGAACGGCATCGACGTCATCCGCATTTTCGACGCCCTCAACGACCTGCGCAACTTGGAGGTATCCGTCGCCGAGACGGTCAAGCGGGGCGGCGTGGCCCAGGTGGCCATTTCCTACACCACCAGCCCCGTACACACCCTGGAGAACTACGTCAAGCTCATCAAGCAGATCGAGGCCATGGGGGCTTCTTCCCTGTGTATCAAGGACATGGCCGGGGTCATGAGCCCCGCCGAGTGCTTTGACCTGGTCACCGCCATCAAAAAGAACTCCAAGCTGCCCCTCCATGTCCACACCCATTGCACCACGGGGCTGGCCTACATGACCTACCTCAAGGCGGCCGAGGCGGGGGCCGACGTCATCGACACCTCCCTGTCCAGCTTCTCGGGGGGCACCTCCCAACCGGCCACCGAGACCCTCTCCTACGCCCTGAAACAGCTGGGCTTTGACACCGGCCTGAAGCCGGACGTCCTCAAACAGGCCAACGACTTCTTCAAGCCCATCCGGGACGAGTACATCAAGTCCGGCCTGATGGACGCCCTGGTCATGGGCACTGAGACCGACGCCCTGACCTATCAGATTCCCGGGGGGATGCTGTCCAACCTGGTCAGCCAGCTCAAACAGCAAAACGCCCTGGACAAATTCCAGGCCGTGCTGGAGGAAACGCCCCGGGTGCGGAAAGACCTGGGCTATCCCCCGCTGGTCACCCCGATGAGCCAGATGGTGGGCGTCCAGGCGGTGGCCAACGTGCTGGCCGGGGAGCGGTACAAAAACGTCTCCAAGGAAGTGCGCGCCTATCTGCGAGGCGAATACGGCAAGGCTCCCGGTGAAATCGATCCCGAGGTGCTCACCAAGGTGCTGGGAGACGAAAAGCCCATCACCGAACGCTTCGCCGCGACGCTGGGCGACGGGCTGGAGGCCGGGCGGACGGAAGCCGGTCCGCTGGCCGGGTCGCTGGAGGATGTGCTGTCTTACATCGTCTTCCCGGCGGTGGCCGAGAAGTTCTTCAAACAGCGGGCAGAAAAGCAGGCCAACCGTGTGGCCTATTCCATCGTCAAGCTGTAAGGAGGAGATGTCCTATGCCGTCCCTGTCCGTATGGGCCGCCGCCGCTGACAAGTGGCTCGTGCCCATGAGCCTCCCCGACGGTCTGCTGCTGGCCCTGGTCGGCATCGGCACCGTCTTTGTGGCCCTTGTCTCCATCTTGATTCTGGTCAAGATTCAATCGGCGGCTGTCGCGGCCCTGACCCGCAAGCCCGCCGCCCCGGCCGTGAAGCCGGTCTCCCCGGCGCATGCCCAGGCCTCGGCGGGCGTTCCCGCTCCGGGCAGTCTGGGGGACGTGGCGCTGCACGACGTGCCCGACCAGACCGCCGCCCTCCTGATGGCCATTGTGGCCGATCAGCTGCAAGCCCCCCTCAACCAACTGCGCTTTATTTCCATCAAAGAGGTGTCAAGATGAAATATCAGGTTACGCTCAAGGGAAAAACTTACGAGGTCGAGGTGGAGCAGGGCGAGGCCATTTTGCTGAGCGTCGCGGAGGCGGTTGTTGCCGCGCCCGCGGCCGTTCCCGTTCCGGCCGCGGCCCCCGCTCCCCTTCCCGCCGCGGCGGCCGCGCCTGCCGCCGCGCCGCCGGTCGCCGGAGGCGAGTCGGTTAACGCGCCCATGCCGGGTACCATTTTGGCGGTCAAGGTGTCCGCCGGTCAAGGGGTCAAGGCGGGGGATCTGCTGTTTGTCCTGGAAGCCATGAAGATGGAAAACGAAATCATGTCTCCCCGGGACGGCACGGTGGCCCAGGTAATCGCGACCCAGGGCGCTTCGGTGGACACCGGCGCGCCGCTGCTGGTCTTCGCATAGGGGGCCGGGCGGATGGATATAGGGAAAGTCTTGCAAACCCTGTGGGAGACCTCCGGTTTCAACAATCTCTTTCTCCACTGGGAAAACGCCGCGATGATTCTCATCGCCTGTGTGCTGATCTATCTGGCCATCGTCAAGAAGTTCGAGCCTCTGCTGCTGCTGGGCATTGCCTTCGGGATGCTGCTGACCAACCTGCCCTTGGGCGGGCTGATGCACATGGAATTTTATCAGAGTATGCCGGTGGATTACGGCCAGATTCTCCACGAGGGCGGCCTGCTGGACATCCTCTATTTGGGCGTCAAGCTGGGCATCTACCCCTGTCTGATCTTTTTGGGTATCGGCGCTATGACCGATTTCGGGCCGCTGTTGTCCCGCCCCTCCTCCCTGTTGCTGGGCGCGGCGGCGCAGTTGGGGATTTACTGCGCCTTTATTCTGGCCTCTTTATTGGGCTTTTTGCCCAATGTGGCGGCCTCCATCGGCATCATCGG
>JAITQI010000092.1 GCA_031289065.1 Oscillospiraceae bacterium | reverse complement strand
TGTCGCACTATTCCAAGGCCACGACCGACTTCGAGTTTTTGTTCCCCTTCGGCTGGGGGGAGCTGTGGGGCATCGCCGACCGCACCGACTTCGACCTGATCCAGCACCAGACCCATTCGGGCGAGTCGATGGAATATTTCGACCAGGAGACCGGGGAGAAGTACGTCCCCTACGTCATCGAGCCGTCGTTGGGGGCCGACCGGGTCACATTGGCCTTTTTGGCGGACGCCTACGACGAGGAGGTGGTGGACGCCGAGAAGAACGACGTTCGGGTGGTGCTGCGGCTGCACCCGGCGCTGGCCCCCTACAAGGCGGCGGTGCTGCCGCTGTCGAAAAAGCTGTCCGAGGACGCCCGGCCCCTGCTCGCCCAGCTCTCCCGCCGGTTCATGACCGACTTCGACGAGTCCGGCTCCATTGGCAAACGCTACCGCCGCCAAGACGAAATCGGCACCCCGGTGTGCGTGACGTTCGACTTTGACAGCCTGGAGGACGGGCGCGTCACCCTGCGGGACAGGGACACGATGGCCCAGGAGCGGGTGCCGATTGAGGGCGTGACGGGGCTGTTGGAAAAACGGATTAACGCCAATTAAAAATGAAAAATTAAAAATTGAGGAATCGCGCTGACGCGCGATGATTGAATTCCGCGCCGTGCGCGATAATAAATCGTCGCGCAGCGGCTCATCAATTTTTAATTTTTAATTTGATCATCAACGGTGAAAACGATGGGAGGTAATTTTACACATGGGCAAAGTGGAAGACCTGCGGCTGTTTGCCGAGGAGATCCGGGTGGCGACGCTCAAGGAGTTCGCCGCGCTGGGCTTCGGGCATGTGGGCGGGGCGATGAGCGTGGTGGAGACGTTGGCGGCGCTGTACGGCGGGGCCATGCGGATCGACCCGAAAAAACCCGACTGGGCGGAGCGAGACCGGCTGGTGGTATCCAAGGGGCACGCCGGGCCGGCGGTATACGCCACGTTGGCGCTGAAGGGGTATTTTCCCGAGGCGGAGCTGTTCACCCTGAACAAACCGGGCACCAACCTGCCCTCCCACTGCGACCGCACCAAGACGGTGGGCATCGACATGACCACCGGCTCCCTGGGGCAGGGCATGTCCACCGCCTGCGGGCTGGCGCTGGGGCAGAAGTTGGACGGCAACGGGGCCCGCACCTATCTGATCATCGGCGACGGCGAGTGCGACGAGGGGCAGATTTGGGAAGGGGCGCTGTTCGCCCCGCACTACAAGCTGGACAACCTGATCGCCTTCTGCGACAAGAACGGCCAGCAGCTGGACGGCTACGTGAAAAACGTGCTGGACACCGGCGACCTGGCGGCCAAGTTCGCGGCCTTCGGGTGGTTCACCCAGACAGTGGACGGGCATGACCCCAGCGCGGTGGACGCGGCGATTCAGACGGCGGCGGCCCACACGGGCGGCCCGTCGATGATCGTGCTCAACACCGTGAAGGGCCACGGCTGCACCTTTGCCGAGGGCAAAGAGTTCAACCACCACATCGCGTTTACCAAGGAAGAGATGACCGCCGCGCTGATCAGCGCCGGGGCGATTCTGTCGGCGGCCCGGGCCGCCGCGAAAGCGTAAGGGGGGCGGAACGGATGAGCGTAATTGTCAGAGAGACCTTTGAAAAAGAGCCGCACATGCTGCGGGAGACCTATTGCAACGGGCTGATGGCCCTGGCCGAAACCGATCCGCGCATTGTGGCGCTGGACGCCGATCTGATGAGCTCGTCGGGGATGAAACCCTTCTGGAAGAAGTATCCCGACCGGTTTATCAACTGCGGCATCGCCGAGGCCAACATGGTGGGGGTGGCGGCCGGCCTGTCGGCCACCGGGAAGATTCCCTTCGCGCACACCTTCGGCACCTTCGCCTCCCGCCGGGTGTGCGACCAGGTGTTCATGTCGGCGGCCTACGCCAAGCTCAACGTGCGGATTGTGGGCACCGACCCCGGCGTGACCGCCGCCTTCAACGGGGGGACGCATATGCCGCTGGAGGACATGGCGGTTTTGCGGGCCATCCCGGAGATCATCCTGGTGGAGCCCACCGACTCGGTGCAGCTGGAAGCCATTCTGCCCCAGCTGATCAGCGACTACGGCACCTATTACATCCGCTTGCAGCGCAAAAACGCGGCGGCGGTGTACGCCCCCGGCTCCACCTTTGAAATCGGCAGGGGGGACGTGCTCCGGAGCGGCAAGGCCGTGACGCTGATCGCGTCGGGCATTCTGGTGTCCGAAGCCCTCAAGGCCGCGGAACTGCTGGCCGGACAGGGCGTGGACGCCCGGGTCATCAACCTGTTCACCTGGAAGCCCATCGACCGGAAGCTCATCGAAGTCGCCGCCCGGGAGACCGGGGCGATTGTCACCTGCGAAAACCACAACATCGTGGGCGGGCTGGGGAGCGCCGTGGCCGAAGTGGTGGGGGAGACCTGGCCGGTGCCCATCGAGCGCATCGGCACCCCCGACGTGTTCGGCGAAGTCGGCCCGGAGGACTACCTGCGCACCCGGTTCCACCTCAACGCCGTGGACATCGCGGCGGCCGCGACGAAGGCGGTCGCGAGGAAACGCTAACCGTGAAACAAACAGAAGCCGCCGCAACGAAGTTGCGGCGGCTTCTGTTTGTTTCAAATGAAGAATGATACCCCTCGGGCACAGGCAAATTAAAAATTGCGGAGCCGCTACGCGGCGGATTGGGATTTTTCAGTTTTCTTCTTGACTTATGCGCATAAAACGCGTATACTGTAGTTGGGGTGAAGGGGATGAAACGACGCGATCTGATTAAGCGGTTGACGGACGCCGGGTATGAGGCGGTCAGGGACACCGGCCCCCACACCATTTACAGCAACGGCGTTCACGCCGAGCCCATCCCCAAGCACAAAGAAATCAACGAAAAAACGGCAACGGAAATCCTAAAGCGAACGGGGGCCTGACCGCCCCTTTTGGCCCGAAATATGAGGAGGCATGGTCATATGATCCGTGTATACCCCGTCGTTTTCAGCCCCGCCCAGGAGGGCGGCTATGACGTCTACGTGCCCGACTTTGACATAAACACCCAGGGGAACGATCTCCCCGAGGCGATTTATATGGCCCGGGACGCCATCGGCGGTATGGGGTGCTTCTGGCAGGACGAGGGGAAGGACATTCCGCCGCCCTCCGACTTGGCCCGCGTGAACCCTCAGGGGGACGGCGTTGTATCCCTGGTGGATGTGGATTTTGACGCCTACCGCCGCCAGCGCGACACGCGAACGGTTCGGAAAAATCTCACGGTTCCCTCTTGGCTGAATGTCGCCGCCGAACGCCAGGGCCTCAACTTTTCCCAGGTTTTGCAGCAGGGGCTGAAAGACCAACTGGGCGTGCAGGATTACCGGTGACGAGACGGCGAACGACGGAAGAAGCGCCGCAACTTTGTTGCGGCGGCGTCTGTTTGTTTCGTCCATTCTCCTTTGTCCATTTCAATGGACGAAGGAGAATGGACGACGTCTTGCGTTTCGGCGCGGTTTCGCATATACTGTATGAGGGAAATCTTTTTGTCAAATCGTATGAGACGGCGTTTTTGCCGGGGCGGGGCGTGTGCATCTGTGAAGCGAAAACTGTCCCCGAAGGGCCTTGCGTGGGGCGGGGTGATTCTGCTGGCCGCCGGGGCGCTGGTTGTGTTGGCCGTCGTTGCCGTGAGGCAGGGGTGGCTGGCGGTTCTGCTGGACAAGGACGCGCTGCAAGGGTTTGTGGCGCGGTTTGGGGTTTGGGGGCCGCTGGTGTTTATCGCGTTGCAGATGGCCCAGGTGGTGGTTTCGTTTATCCCGGGCAATGTGACCA
>JAITQI010000133.1 GCA_031289065.1 Oscillospiraceae bacterium | reverse complement strand
AGGCTTCGCCATGAACTACAGCACCGAGATCGTCCATTTAATGGGCCGCTTCGGCGACATGCTTTCCCGCCTGTTCAGGCGGAAATCCAACGGACAGTGAGGCCGCTATGAGCCTGCTTGACAAAATCGCATCGCCCGGGGACGTAAAAACCCTGGACGCGGGGCAGCTTGACCGCCTGTGCGCTGAGATCAGGGCCTTCCTGATCCGAAATGTGGCGCATACCGGCGGCCATTTGGCCTCCAACCTGGGCGTGGTCGAATTGACCGTCGCCCTGCATCGTGTGTTTGACACCGCCCACGACCGTCTCATCTTCGACGTGGGCCATCAGTGCTACACCCACAAGCTCCTCACCGGCCGCCGGGGAGCTTTTTCCAGTCTGCGCTCCCTGGGGCGCATGTCCGGCTTCCCCAAACCGGGGGAGAGCGCACACGACGCCTTCGCCACCGGCCACGCCTCCACCTCGGTGTCGGCGGCCTTGGGCATGGCCCGGGCCCGCACCCTGCGCGGCGAGGATTACCATGTGTTAGCCGTCCTGGGCGACGGCTCGCTCACCGGCGGATTGGCCTACGAGGGCTTAAACGACGCCGGTCAGAGCGGCGAACCCCTCATCGTCATCCTCAACGACAACGACATGAGCATCGCCAAAAGCGAGGGCGCGGTCGCCCGGCATCTGGCCGCCCTGCGCACCAAACCGGAGTATTTCCGCCTCAAAAAGGTCTATCACAAGGTCATCGACCCACTCCCCGGCGGCAAACGGGTGGACAGACTCCTGCGCCGGGTCAAGACGGCGGTCAAGGGCGCGGTGCTGCCCGGCTCCATGTTTGAGAACATGGGTTTTTACTATCTCGGCCCCGCCGACGGACACGACATCCCCGCCGTCGTTCGCCTGTTGGAAGCGGCTAAAGCCCTGCGGCGGCCCGTCCTCATCCACTTGGTCACCAAAAAAGGGAAGGGATACATCCCTTCCGAGACAAACCCCGCCGCCTTCCACGGCGTGGCCCGGTTTGACGTCACCTCCGGCCAAAGCGTCGCCAAAACCGGGGACACCTTCTCCGCCGCCTTCGGGCGGGCCCTATGCGCCCTGGCCGAACGCGACACCCGGGTGTGCGCCGTCACGGCCGCCATGCGGGACGGGGTGGGGCTGACCGACTTCGCCCAACGGTTTCCCGAACGCTTTTTCGACGTGGGCATCGCTGAGGCTCACGCGGTCACCATGGCCGCCGGACTGGCCAAGCAGGGCCTTCGCCCCGTCTGCGCCGTCTACTCCTCGTTTTTGCAGCGCTCCTATGACCAGATCATCCACGACGTGGCTCTGCAAAATCTGCCCGTCGTTTTTGCCATAGACCGGGCCGGGCTGGTGGGGGAGGACGGCGAAACCCACCACGGCGTCTTCGATCCGGCCTTCCTGTCCCACATCCCCAACATGACCGTCTGGGCCCCCGCCTCTTTCGCCGAACAGGAGGCCCTGCTGGCCCTGGCCCTTAACGCCCGCGGCCCTGTCGCCCTGCGCTGGCCCCGGGGCGAAGAAGGGGAATACACCGACTGCCGCGCCGAGACCGCCCTGCTGCGCCGGGGCGACGACCTCACCCTGGTGACCTACGGGGCCATGCTCAACACGGCGCTGGCGGCAGCCCGGCGCCTGGCCGGGCGGGGGATCGAGGTCGATCTGATCAAACTGATCGCCCTGCGCCCCCTCGACGCCGAACCGGTGGCCGAATCCCTGGCATCAACCGGACGCCTGGCCGTGCTGGAGGACTGTGTCAGCGAAGGCTCTGTCGGCCAGCGGCTGTTGTCCGCCCTGACCCTCATGGAGGTCGGCGCGTTCAAAGCGGAACTCATCAACCTGGGGGACGGTTTTGTCACCCACGGAAGCCCTTCCGCCCTGTCCAAGCTGTGCGGCCTGGATCCCGACGGGGTCGTCCGGCGGATCGGCAGCGCCTTCTTTCCCGCGCCGGCGCGGGCCGCCCGGTAATGGCCGCCAAAGAGCGGCTGGATGTCCTGCTCACCGCCCGGGGTCTGTGTCCCAGCCGGGAGCGGGCCAAAACCACCGTAATGAGCGGCCTGGTCTACGTGGACGGCCGCAAGGAGGACAAACCCGGCCTGCCGGTTCTGCCGGACGCCGTGATCGAGGTGCGGGGCGACCCGGTGGGCTTTGTCAGCCGGGGCGGCCTGAAGCTGCAAAAGGCGCTGGACGCCTTCGGAATTGCGGTCGTCGGCCTGTCGGCCCTGGACGCCGGGGCTTCCACCGGCGGCTTTACCGACTGTCTCCTGGGGCGCGGCGCCCGCCATGTCTGGGCGGTGGACGTGGGCTACGGCCAACTGGACTGGAAACTGCGCCAGGATCCCCGGGTCACCGTCATGGAGCGCACCAACATTCGATACGTCACCCCGGAAAAGATCGGCGTCCCCCTGGACCTCGCCGTCATGGATCTGTCCTTCATCTCCCTGCGGCTGGTGCTACCCGCCGTCGCCCCGTTGCTGACCGATTCCGGCCTGGCCGTCTGCCTGGTCAAGCCCCAATTCGAGGCCGGGCGGGGCAAGGTGGGCAAAAAAGGCGTCGTCCGCGACCCGGCGGTACATATGGAAGTGCTGGAACGTTTTCTTGGGGACGCCCGCCAGGCCGGTTACCGGCCCGTCGGCCTGACCCATTCCCCCATACGCGGCCCAGAGGGCAACATCGAGTATTTGGCCCATCTGACCCGAACCGCCGGGGCGGACGCCGCCCTTGACGTCCGGCTCGCGGTGGAACAGGCCCACGGCTCATTTGACAGGGGGAGCGAATCCGAATGAAAAAAATCGTTCTCTGGCCCAACCCCGCCCGGGACGTCGGCTGCCGTGTGTCCATGGAGGTCGCCGCCCTGTGCCGCGAGGCCGGTGTGGAGGCCGCCCTGCCCGATACCCTGGCCGACGCCCTCCCCGAAGAGGGCCGGACACGGGTCCGGATTCTGCCCCTCGAGGAGGCCCTGAAAGACGCCGACTGCCTGCTGGCCCTGGGCGGCGACGGCACCATCCTCCATCTGGCCAAACAGGCCGCCCAGCGGCAGCTGCCCCTCCTGGGCATAAACCTCGGACGGCTGGGCTTTCTGGCCGAACTGGAGGTCTCCGAACTGCCCCTGCTCCGAGAGGTGCTGGCCGGTCGCTTCACCCGGGATTTGCGCATGATGCTCGACGTCTCGATCTGCCGGGGGGAAACCGTTTTACACACTGATTTGGCCCTCAACGACGCCGTCCTCACCGGGGACGACCGGGGCCGTTTCCTGTCGGTGCGGGTGTTGTCAGACGGACAGCCCATCCTCTCCTTTCCCGGCGACGGCGTCATCGTCTCCACCCCCACCGGCTCCACCGCCTATTCCCTGTCGGCCGGGGGGCCCATCGTGGAACCGGAGGCCGAAAGCATCGCCGTCACCCCCATCTGCGCCCACCTGCCCGGAGCCAAGGCGGTCGTTCTGGCGGCCGGGCGGACGGTCTCCCTGTGGGCCAACGACAAACCCGCCGTCCTGGTCGTTGACGGGCGGCCCGGTCTCCCCCTCGCCCCCGGCGCCGAGGTGCGCGTCCGCCGTTCGGACAGGCGGGTCACGCTGCTGCGGGTGAAGCCCCACAGCTTTTACGAGGCGTTGGACAGAAAGTTTCGGGTCAGGCGATAGTCCCGGCGCGAAAGAGGTTTTTTACGGATGAAAGTGAAACGGCAGACCAAACTCCTCGAACTCATCGCCGACGAGGACATCGAAACGCAGGAGGAACTGTCCGCCCGCCTGCGGGACTTCGGGTTCAACAACACCCAGGCCACCGTCTCTCGGGACATCAAGGAACTGCGCCTGATCAAGGTGCCCGCGGGGTCGGGGCGCTATCGGTATGCCCTGCCCGCCGCCGAAAAGGAAAACACCCTCGACAGCCGCCTGCGCACCATCTTTCGCGAGAGCGTCCTCAGCTTTGAAAACGCCCAAAACCTTGTGGTGATCAAGACCCTGCCCGGCCTGGGTATGGCCGCCGCCGCCGCCGTGGACGCCATGAGTCTCCCTGAGCTGATGGGTTCCCTGGCCGGGGACGACACCGCCTTTTTGGCCTTTGGGGACGCCGCCAAGGCCCGGGACTTCTGTCAACGCACAAAAACCATGCTGGAAGGCGGCTGACGCGGTATGCTCACCCTGCTGCACATCGAGAATATCGCCGTCATCGAACAGGCCGACATCACCTTTGACGCCGGCCTCAATTTGTTGACCGGAGAGACCGGCGCGGGCAAATCCATTGTCCTCGACGCCCTGGGCGCGGTCATCGGCCTGCGAACCTCCCGGGATTTGGTGCGCACCGGGGCCAAGACCGCCCGGGTCAGCGCCGTGTTCGCGGCGCCCCCCGCCGCCGCCCTCGCCCTGCTCCGGGACAACGGCATAGAGACCGACGGGGCGGAGGAACTCCTCGTGTCCCGCGAGGTGTCCGCCGACGGGCGCAACGTCTGCCGCGTCTGCGGCCGTCCGGCCACCGTCGCCCTGCTGCGCCAGCTGGGGGCGCACCTGCTGCAAATTCACGGCCAGCACGACAGCCACGCCCTCCTCGACGAGGACAACCACCTGCCCCTCCTCGACCGTTTCGCCGGGCTGGACGAGGCCCGCGTTTTTTACAGACGGGCCTACGACCTCTGGAAGGATTGCCAGCGCCGTCAAAAGGCCCTGCACCTCGACGAGGCCGAAAAGACCCGCCGCGTCGAGACCCTCCAATTCGCCTGCCGGGAAATCGAGGAGGCCGCCCTGGAGGCGGGAGAGGACGACGAACTGCTGGCCCGCCGCGAGGTGCTGCGCAACGCCGACCGCCTGAACGAGGCGGTGCAATCCGCCGCCGCCCTCCTGTTGGGCGACGAGGAGACAGACGGTGCCGTCCGTCAGTTCTCCCAGGCCGCCCGCGCCCTGGCCGACGTGGCCCCGCTGCACACCGGCCTGGCCGCCCTCCACGAACGTCTGGAGGAACTCCATTACACCGCCGACGACCTGGCCTCCGACCTGAGCGCGGCCCTGAGCGACCTGGACGTCTCCCCCGGGGAGCTGGACGCCCTGGAAGCCCGCTTGGATTTGATTTACCGCCTCAAACGCAAATACGGCCCCACCGTCGAAGCCATCCTGACCTACGGCGAGGACTGCCGCGCCGAACTGGACGCTCTCGACATGTCCGAACGCGCCCTGGCCCAACTGGAGACCGAAACCGCCGTCGCCCTTGAAAAGGCCCGTTCCCGGGCCGCCGAGCTGTCCGCCGCCCGGGGCAAGGCCGCTGTCCGGCTGGCCCAAAACGTGCGGGAGGAACTGTCCGCACTGAACATGGAGAAGGCGGTCTTCCAGGTGGAACTGCGCGCCCGGGAAGGGGAACCCGCCCTAGGGGAAAACGGCGGGGAAGAGGCGCGCTTCCTGCTGTCGGCCAATCTGGGGGAGGCCTTAAAGCCTCTGTCCCGCATTGCTTCGGGGGGCGAACTGTCCCGGATCATGCTGGCGCTGTGCAACGTACTGGCCCAGGGCGAGGAGGCGGGCACCATGGTCTTCGACGAGATCGACGCCGGGGTGTCCGGCCGGGCCGCCGGACGGGTGGCCGAAAAGCTGGCCCGCCTGTCCCGGGACCGCCAGGTGCTCTGCGTAACCCATCTCCCCCAAATCGCCGCCATGGCCGACACCCATTTCCGCATCGTCAAAGGCGTCACCGGCGACCGCACGGTCACCAACGTGGATTGCCTAAACCACGACGGCCGGGTGGACGAGCTCTCCCGCCTCATCGGCGGCCTGACCGTCACCGCGACCACCAAAACCGGCGCCGCCGAACAGTTGAGCGCCGCGGACAGTTTCAAAGAGACGCTGGGCAAAATCAAAGGAGGATCACTATGACGCTCTGGGATGAATTGACCGCACGCGGTCTGCTGGCCCAGTCCACCGGCGAGGACACGGTGCGCGAGATGATAAACGGCGGCGGTACGACCTTTTATATCGGCTTTGACCCCACCGCCGACAGCCTGCACGTGGGCCACTTTCTGCCGCTGATCCTCATGCGGCACCTGCAACGGGCGGGCAACCGCCCCATCGCCCTCATCGGCGGCGGCACCACCATGCTCGGCGACCCCACCGGGCGCACCGAACTGCGCCAGATGATGACCCCCGAGGGCATCGCCCAAAACGCCGCCAAATTCAAAACCCAGCTGTCCCGCTTCATCGACTTTTCGGACGATAAGGCCCTCATGGTCAACAACGCCGACTGGCTGATGAAACTGGAATACATTCCCTTCCTGCGGGAGGTCGGCCTTCATTTTTCGGTCAACCGGATGCTCACCGCCGACTGCTTCAAGACCCGCATGGAGCGCGGCCTGAATTTCCTGGAGTTCAACTACATGCTCATGCAGGCTTACGATTTTCTCTGTCTGCATGAGCGGTTCGGCTGCGCCCTGGAGTGCGGCGGGGACGACCAGTGGTCCAACATCCTGGCCGGCACCGAGCTCATCCGCCGCAAACTGGGCCACGACGTCCACGGCCTGACCATCGCCCTCCTGTTGACCTCCGAGGGCAAAAAGATGGGTAAGACAGCCGGGGGCGCGGTCTGGCTCGACCCGCAAAAGACCAGCCCCTTTGATTTCTACCAGTATTTCCGCAACGTGGCCGACGCCGACGCGGTGCCCTTCCTCAAACGCCTGACCTTTGTCCCCCTGGACGAGATCAAGACGATGGAGGGCCTGGAAGGCGCGGCCCTCAACAGGGTCAAGGAGCGCCTGGCCTTCGAGCTGACCGCCCTGATCCACGGGGAGGAGGAGGCCCTCCGCGCCCGGGACGCCGCCCGCGCCCTGTTCGCCTCCGGCGGCGCTCGGGGGGACATGCCCACCACCACCCTGACCGACGCCGACCTGACCGACGGCGTCGTCGGCCTCCTCGATCTCATGGTCAGATGCGGCCTGGCCCCCTCCAAAGGAGAGGCCCGCCGTCTGGTGGCTCAGGGCGGCGTTGAGGCCGACGAAAAAAAGATGGCGGATTTTACCGTGACCTTTGACCAAAAGGCCCTCAAACAGGGCATTGTCCTGAAAAAAGGAAAAAAGGTTTACCACAAGGCGATTTTGGTGTAAGATAGACCAAAGCCGGAAACAGCGTCCGGCCTCGGATGTTTGACCTCTGAAGGGCGGTGTCTCCTTGCTTGACCGTTTGAACAATATCCTCAGCGACCCCGCCCAGCTGCTCATCGTCCCGGCCGCCCTGCTGGCCATCATGCTCCACGAAATCTGCCACGGCCTGGCCGCCTACCGGCTGGGAGACAGAACCGCCAAGGAACGCGGGCGGCTCTCCCTCAACCCGATCCGCCACATCGATGTGATCGGTCTGCTGATGCTGGTTGTCGCCGGGTTCGGTTGGGCCAAGCCCGTGCCGGTGGACATGCGCTACTTCAAAAACCCCCGCCGGGACTTTGCCATCGTGGCGCTGGCCGGGCCGGTATCCAACTTTTTGCAGGCACTGGTGGGGTACCTCGTGTACATCGCCCTATGGCTGGCCAAGCTGAACACCGCCCTACCCGATCTCTTCTTGAACTATTACATCATGCTCAACATCGGCCTCGGCGTCTTTAACCTGATCCCCGTCCCGCCGCTCGACGGCTCCAAAATCGTCGGCGCCGTCATCCCCGACCGCTACTATTACCCCATCCTGCGCTACGAGCGGTACGGCATGTTTTTGCTGATGATCCTGCTGTTTACCGGCGTGCTCGACGTCCCGCTGGGATTTCTGCGCAGTAACGTGAGCGAGGGCATCTTCTGGCTGGCCCGCCAGCCCTTCCTCCTGTTCGGGGCGGTGCTCTGATGGAGACGCCGGTTTTTCGCCTGGAGCAGGTGGTCAGAGCCGCCCACGAACTGCGGGAAGACTTTGAGGGCCCCCTGGATTTGATCCTTCACCTCCTGTCCAAAAACAGGATTGAGATTCGCGACATCAAAATTTCCGAACTCCTCGGCCAGTACCTGGCCTATTTGGAGCAGATGAAACGCATGGATTTGGAGATCGCCACCGAGTTTGTCACCATGGCCTCCCATCTGGTCTACATCAAGTCCCGCATGTTGCTTTCGGCGTCGGACGAACAGCCCGCCGAGGAACTGGATCTCCTCATGCAGGCCCTGGAGGAGCGGCGGCGGCTGGAGGAATACCGGCGCATCACCGCCGGGCGGGATTTTTTGACCACCCGCGCCGGGTTGGGCCGGGATTTGTTCCTCCGCCCCCCCGAGACCCTGAACGTGGACAAAACCTACGACTACACCCACAGCGCCGACGAACTGGCCGCCGCCATGGCGGAACTGGCCGCCCGGTTTGGCCGCCGCATCCCCCCCACGCCGGCCGCCTTCCAGCGCATCGTGGGCCGGGAGCCCTACGCCGTGGACGACATGATCTCCCTCATCGTCCGCCGCCTCTCCCAGGGGGGACGGGAGCGTTTTTCCCGCCTTCTTGCTTTGGGGGAGAACCGTTCCGAGTGGGTGGCCCTGTTTTTGGCGCTGCTGGAGCTCTGCCGGGGCAGCCGCCTGCGCATTGAGGATTGCCCCGGCGGAGACTTCGAGGTCGACCTCAACGAACAGCAGCCCGCCTGATCCACACATCGCCAAACAGTAGGGGAGGGATAGCCCATGGACCTCAGAGAAGCCGAGTCCGCCTTGGAGGCGGTGCTCTTCGCCTCCGGGGACGCCATCGACGTCGAGCGGCTGTGCGCCCTTGTCTCCCTGGATCGGAAGATCGCCGAGTCCATCCTGACCGACCTGGCCGACAAATACAAATTCGAGCGGCGGGGGTTCCGCCTGGTTCGCATGGAAACCCGTTACCAAATGGTCTCCGCCCCCGAACACGCCGAACTCATCCGCGCCGCCCTGGAGGAACGCCGGGCCCCGCCCATGTCCAAAGCGGCGCTGGAGGTGCTATCCA
>JAITQI010000120.1 GCA_031289065.1 Oscillospiraceae bacterium | reverse complement strand
GCGATGCGCTGGGGGGTGTCCGGCATGAAGGGGTTGGGCAGGCGGACGACCAACACCTCCTTGAGGAACTGCCGGGGATCCAGGATTTTGGGGTCGATGACCACGGGCAGGCCCTCTTTGTTCCCGATGGTTTCGGCCAGGCGCTTGAGGTCGGCGTCCTTCATCTCGTCGGCGATCAAATCGTATCCGATCAGGCAGCCGAAGACCGCCAGGGCGGTGTGCAGAGGGTTGAGGCAGGTGGTCACCTTCATGCGCTCGGCCTTGTCCACCGTGTCCCGGTCGGTGAAGAGGACACCGGCCTTTTCCAGGGGCGGGCGGCCCGCCGGGAACGCGTCCTCGACGACCAGGTACTGTGGCTCCTCGGCGTTGACGAAGGGGGCGATGTAGGTGCTTTTGCCGGTGACCAGGGTTTGCATGTCCTCGAAGCCGTCGGCCAGCAGTCCGTCCTGGACGCCGCCGTCGGGGCGGGGGGTGATTTTGTCGATCATGCTCCAGGGGAAGGAAACCTTGGCCGTCAGGTAGTCTATAAACGCCTGCGGCACAAAACCGTTGTCCCGCCACAGCTCGGCGACGGTGAACACGGCCTGTTTGACCTTGTCCCCGTTGTGGCTGCAGTTGTCCATGCTGACCAGGGCCACCGGGGCCCCGCCCGCCTGATAGCGGTAGAACAGCATGGCGGTGACAAGGCTCATCACATGTCCGGCCTTGTCCGGCCCCCCTTGGGCGTCCCGGGCCACGATGGGCAGGAGGGCGCCGTCCAGGCCGCGGACGGCGTAGCCTTTTTCCGTGATGGTAAAGCTGGCCATTTGCAGGGTGTCGGAGGCGAAGACAGCGCTGAGGCGATCACGCCCCGGGCCACCCTGGGGATCCACCGCCACGGCCTCGCCGACACCGGCCACGATTTCCCGCTTGGTCGTCCCGTCGGGGCGCAGGGTCACGAGGAGGCCGAGGTTGTCGTGGGGGGCGTAGATTTTTTCGATGATTTCGTGGTCGAAGGTTTCGGCCACCACGATGCCGGTGTCGGCCAGCTCCTGTTCCAGCAGGCGCTGTTGGAGCACGGCGATGAAGGCCCGGAAAATGTTCCCGGCCCCAAAATGCACCCATGTCGGCTGCTGGGCAGTGCGGTCGGCCACGGCGCGGGGGTCGAACCGGGGCAGAACCACGTTGTTTTCCGCCCAAAAGGCTTTGTTTTGCAGGGTTTCCACGTTCAATTTCATACCTGTTCCCTCTTTTTCAGTTGGCTTATGGCCTCCCAGAGGCCCAGGAGATAGTTCGCGCCGATGGCGCGGTCATACAGGCCATACCCGGGGCGGGCCTTTTCGCCCCAGATCATGCGGCCGTGATCCGGGCGGATGTAACCGTCGAAGCCGCTGTCATACAGGGCCAGCATGATGTCAAACATGTTCAGGTCGCCGCAGGGCGTATAGTGCGCGGCTTCGTTGAAGTCGGTGTCCGACAGGTGCTTTACGTTGCGGACATGGGCGAAGGGGACGCGGGCGCCGACCTCCCGGGCGATCTTGGGAATGTTGTTTTTCGGGCTGGCGCCCAGGCTACCGGTGCACAAGGTCAGGCCGTTGGCGGGGCTGTCGCTGAGGGCGAGGAAGGTGCGGATGTTTTCGAGGCTGTTGATGAGCTTGGGCAGGCCGTACAGCTGCCAGGGCGGGTCGTCCGGGTGGATGGCCATGCGGATGCCGCTGGCCTCGGCCTGGGGAAGGACGGCGTCCAAAAAGTATTTGATGTTGGCCCAGTATTGCTCGGGGGTTATGCTGTGGTAAAACTCGATGTCCGCCGCCATTTGTTCCAGGCGCTCCGGTTCCCAGCCGGGGAGACTGTAGCCCCTCGCCTTGCGGTGCATGGCCGCGCTCATGGTCAAGGGGTTTAGCATGGCCACCTCCACGTGGCGGTACGCCATGACGGTGCTGCCGTCGGGGAGGGCGTACTCCAGGTCGCTGCGGGCCCAGTCGATGACAGGCATGAAGTTGTAGCACAGACATTTCACGCCCACCTGGCCCAGATGTTTGAGGGTCTGGATGTAGGCCTCGATGTACCGGTCACGGGTGTCGAGTCCTTTCTTGATGTCCTCGTGGACGTTGACGCTCTCGATGACCTCCATCTCCAGGCCGTAATCGGCGATGTCCGCCTTCAACGCCCGGAGGGCGTCGAGGGGCCAGACCTCGCCCACCGGGATGTTGGGGATGCAGGTAGCGACGCCGGAGACGCCCGGTGTCTGACGAATCTGTTGCAGGGTGACGCTGTCGTCGCCGTAGGGGAACCAGCGCAGGATCATTTTCATATGGGATACGCCCTCTTTGCTTCATGGTATCGGTTCGCCTCATCTAAGATAGCACTTGTATACAAGTATGTCAATAGAGTGGGGCAGATTTTTTTGTGAGACGGCGGCCTGTCCTTTGGGGGACGGGCCGCCGTTTTTGTTTTTGGTGGGGTGAAGGCACGTTGCTATGGGCGCTGGCGGGTTACTTTGTTCATGGCGTCGGTTGCGGTTTGGGCCGACACCGCGCCCTGGGCGATGAGTTTGTTCAGCAGCAGGGTGCTGCTGCCCTTTACGTGGCCGGAGAGGGCGTAGTAGGAGATGTAGACGATATGATCCCGATAGAAGAGTCCGCTGAGCAAGGTGATTTCGGCGGGGGAAAACAGGCCGATCTGCCCGGCGTAGTCCAGGGCGCGATCCCAGACGAAGTCGCCGCCCGCGGTGTCGGCATAGCCCAGGGCGCGGAGGATGAAGGTCATGAATTCATACGCGGTGATGCTCTTTTCGGGGTTGAAGACGGTGGCGGACTCGCCGTTTGTGTATCCCTTGCTGTAGGCATAGGCCACGTAGGGTTTGCCCCAGGCGGGCAGGTCGGTGAAGGGGCTGGTTCCCGTGTAGGCCAGGGCCTGTTTTTCCTCGCCGAAGAGGCGGAGCATCATGACAAGGCCCTCCAGGCGGGTGGCCGAGCGGTTCAGCTCATACCCGGCCTCGGTGCCCAGGAAAAATTTCATGGCGAAAAGGGCGTCGCCCAAATCCCTGTACTGTTCGGTGTAGGCCGCTTGGAGTCGGTAACTGCCGTCGATTTCCACCACGGCGGTGTCCGAGGTGACGACAAACCCGGTTCCGTTTCCGGCGAGGAGGAGGAAATACTGGTCCTTGGGGATGTCCGCGCCGGGGTTAACTTCCGCGCCGACAGTGACGTTGACGGCGTTTTGGCCGACATTGCCCGCCAGCTTTGCTGTTCCGGAGCGGAGGACGAGCCCGGTGCCCGCCCCGCCGGAGATACGGTCGCCCTTTTTCAGGGTGATGGGCCTAAAGGAGGGGGTGAAGCCGACGGTGCCCGATTTGGCGATGTACTGCTCGGCCAGCCAGGCGATGACCTGCTCCCGGTCGGCCCCTTGGGGCAGGCCGGACTGCGTGTCAGCCAGCTTTTTCAGGTACTGGTCGGCGATGGGTTTCCAGACGACGGACACCTTTTGGGTCACCGTGTCGGAAAACCGTTTGTCCAGATAACTCAGCGTGACCACCGGGTCGGACGCCGAACCGGCCGAACCCCGCGCAAGCACAAAACAACTGAACAACAGGATGGCCGCCAGGGCCATTGGCAAGTACCGTTTCACACCGCGTCCCCCCGTTTCAAATGGATCGGCTATAGTATATCCGATTCCGGCGGGAATGTCAAACATCTGCTGCGAAAAGGGTATTGGGCCAAAACCTGACGGTGGATCAGGCGATGGACGAAATCGCGGCGGACTTCACCGAAAAGCTGCTGACGTCGCCGGAGGCGATCCGTCAACTGATCGCGGACAACCGCACCGTTGCGCAGAAGTTCTATGACGCACTGCGGGATTTCATGGTCAAGCTACGGACGGCCCTCGGGGGAACGACGGTCAATCAAAGCGCACCCAGCGTTGACACAGGAGGCCTTGACAGCGCGGCACTGGAACGGGCCGAACAGCTCTGGGTTGAGGCCTTCCGGGCGGCGACGACGGCAATTGATACCACTCGGGGCATAGGCAATGGACAAGGGATACCCCTCGGGGCACAGGCAAGTGACAATGAGGGGACGGAGACGACGACGGAACGCCCCCGACGCAACAGGCGGGGCCCGGGCGAGGTGGGCGACCGCCTTCCGATGAACGAAGCCCCGGCGGCGCGGGTGCCCACTGTTCCGACCGAAAAAAAGCAGGCCGAAACGGCGCAGATGCCGGAGTGGCTGGCCAAGCCGCAGGTTATTCTTCCGGACTGGATGGCGCAAGAAGGGGGGAACACAGGGAGCCAGGCGGCCAGCTCGGAGGAGGAAAGATATTCCATCGGGTACACGGAGGACAACACACCGTTTGTTACCGTTGACCGGGACATTCTGGCCGGGGTACCCGAAAACAAATGGGCCAAGACGGTCAAGGACAACCTGAAACAAAAATTCCCCAACGGCGTAACCGTGGGGAATAATCAGATTCGGATTGACAGACAAACCCGGAAAGAAATGACATATTCAAAATATGCGCAATGGTTGGATGAGAACGATAGAACTGTTTATCAGGATAAACTTAGAGTAACCAATAATGCTGATGAGATTCTTCGGGCTTCCCGCAATTATGTAAATGAAAAGCCAATGCATCATCGCAAAGATGATATCGCGAGTTTCGCAAGGGGTACCGTTTTATTGCGAGTAGGTGCAAATGATTACATCGCTACTGTGATTGTCGGAACAAA
>JAITQI010000090.1 GCA_031289065.1 Oscillospiraceae bacterium | reverse complement strand
CTGGGGCCGTTTTTTCGATTTTTCCGGTTGACATTTTCTCCTCCGCAACCGTATAATAAACGCAATCAAGAAAAAAGACAATGGCGTCAGAGAGTTCTGGCCGCCGTTGTCTTTTTTCTTGAAATTTTTTTCGAAGAAGAAGGATGAGGGTTCATGGGAAGAAAAAACGGAGAGAGCAAGCAAATGCTGTTCAAGCGTGCGTGTCATTGTTTCTTGGCCTTGTTTGTGCTCGTCGGCGTGACGGCGGGCGTGGGGCTGAGCGCTTTCGCGGAGGAAGCCGACTGGGTGCTGTCGGGCGAAGGGGACATTTCGATTCTGTCCTACACGCCGCCGATTGTGACCGATGAGTTGCTGGCGGATCTGGAATTCACCACGCTGGAGCTGCAGGAAATCTCCATCAGCGACCTGCAACTCGCGCTGGAAGCCGGAGACACCACCTCCCAGGAGGTCGTCTCCATGTACCTCGACAGGATCGCGGCCTACGATAGGCCCTTGGCCCTCAACGCCGTCATCCTCGTCAATCCCCGTGCGCTGGAAATCGCCGCCGCCCTGGACGCCGAACGTGCCGCGGGCCATGTCCGCGGCCCCCTCCACGGCATCCCCATCGTCATCAAGGACAACTACGATTACGACGGGATGCCCACCAGCGCGGGTTCCAAGGTGCTGCAGGATTCCTATCCCTCTAACAGCGCCTTTACCGTTCAAAGACTCGTAGACGCCGGGGCCATCGTCATCGCCAAGGCCAACCTCTCCGAGTTCGCCAACTCCCGCACCACCTCCCAAAGCTCCCTGGGCGGAACCGCCCACAACCCCTACGCGGTGTCCGCGAGCGGGTTGGCCAACCGCGCCTCGGGCGGCTCCTCCGGGGGCTCGGGCGTCTCGGTGGCCGCCAACTTCGCCCTGGCCTCCATGGGCACCGATACCGGCGGCTCCATCCGTTCCCCCGGCCACGCCAACGGCCTGTTCGCCCTGAAACCCACCTGGGGCGTCACCAGCCGCGAAGGCGTCATCCCCCTGGTGCTGGCCCGGGACGTCACCGGCCCGCTGGCCCGTACCGCCACTGACATCGCCTACATGATGGACGCCATCGTCGGCACCGACGTCCAGGACGACATCACCCTCACCGCCGACAGCCGCATCCCGGACACATATGTCGATTACCTCAACGCCGACGCCCTGGCCGACGCCCGCATCGCCTGGCTGCCCGCCTCCAAATGGACACGGCCCGCCAGCGGGGCAACGCTGGAGGCCTGGCTGGCCTCCAACCCCGTCCACGAGCAGTGGCAGACCGACATGGAGGCCGCCGGGGCCACCTTCCTGAGCATCGACTTCCCTTACACTACATACTACAACACACTCTACAAAAACCCCGCCACGCCGGACGCCCCGAACTTTAACACCGGTTGGGGCCCCATCGACATCGAGCAGTATTTCCGCGCCCTGCCCACCACCGACGAGATGGCCGCCCGGGGCATCACCGAGGCCGTAGGCCGGTTCGGCGTAAACCCCGTCCACTCCCAGATCGACATCCGCGATTTGGGCGTATACGCCTCCAACGGCACCGGGGATTACATGATCTCCAGCATCACCACCAACGCCAACAACATCGAGGCCGGCAACCCCGATTACAACTGGGAGGCGGGCTACCGCGTGCGGACGGATAATGGCTGGAGAATCTTCCTGGCCAACCGCGCCCTCTACCAGGCCGCCCTGGCGCTCTACCTCGACGCCTATGACGCCGACTGCTTCGCTTACTACATGTGGCGCGGCCCGGCGACCACCAGCGGCACCGCCGGAGACAACGCCAACTACCTCCAGAACATCGTCTCCCACGGCGGCTTCCCCGACCTGGTCGTGCCCATCGGAGCCACCGACGGCACCAACGCCAGCTATCCCGCCGGCATGCCCATCTGCGTGGACCTCGTGGGCCGCGCCTGGGACGAAGGTGCCCTTATTGAAATCGCCTACGCCTACGAGCAGGCCTATACCAAGCGTGTTGACTCCCGCTACACCGTCCCCCTGGTGGACGAAAAGGTGCTCCTCAAGCTGACCCAGCTCATCGACGCCATCGACGGCCTGGACCTCACCCTCTTCTCCGCCGACTCCGTGGCCGCGCTGACCGTGGTTCTCGACGCCGCCAAAGCGCTGGACGGAGACTCCTCCGCCCAGGAATACTACGACGCGCTGTTCGCCTTGGCCGGGGCCTATGACGCCCTGCTGCCCGACACGAACAAGACGCTGCTCAGCGCCACCATCGCCGTGGCCGCCGGTCTGATTGAAGACGGCACGGTTGACCTGCTGATCGACACCGTGCGCCTCGGCTTCCTGGAAGCCTACGAAACCGCCCTGGCCATCGAGGCCGACCCCTATGCCAGCCAGGACGAAATCGACGAGGCGACCATAACCCTCATGGATTCCATCCACAAGGCCGGGTTCCTCAAAGGAGACAAAGAAGAACTCGCGCATCTGGTTGAGCTCTGCGCCGGGGAGAATCTCGACAACTTCGTCGAGGCCGGCAAGGCCGCGTTCATCGAGGCGCTGGCGGCGGCCGAAGCGCTGCTGGCCGACGGAGACGCCATGGACGCCGAGATAGAGGCAGCCTGGGACGCGCTGTTCGAAGCCTGGGCCAACCTGCGCCTCTACGCCGACAAGAGCCTTCTCAGCGCGACATACGCCCTGTGCGCCGCGCTGGACACCACGCCCTACACCGCCCAGTCGGTCGCCCCTTTCAGAGCGGCCCTCAACAACGCGGCCAGCGTCCTGCAGGACAACACCCTCTCCCAGGACGATCAGAGCATCGTGAACGCGGCTGTGACCGCCCTGAATACCACCAGGAGCAACCTGCAACTGGCCCAGCAGCCCCCCGCCGATCCGCCCACCAATCCGCCCGCCAATCCCCCCGTCGTTGAGCAGCAAGGCGGCGGCAACGGCGGAACGCCTCTCGCCCCCCTGCCCCTCACTGGCGTGTCCGATTGGGCCCAAAAAGAAGTCGATGCCCTCAACGCCCGGGGCGTCATCCCCGAAGCCCTCAAATCCGAGTTCCAGAAAACGATTCGCCGGGACGAGTTCACCGCCCTGTTGGTCAACGTCTACGAGTACGTCAAGGGCCCCGTGACCGGTTACAGCTCGCCCTTCACCGACATCGCGGACAGCGCCTATAAGGTCGCCATCGAAAAGGCCTATACCGTCAAACTGGTTGACGGCACCGGCCCGCAGTCCTTCACCCCGGACGGCCTGCTGACCAGGGAAGAGACGGCCAAACTCCTGGGCACCGTGGTCGCCCAGATTAACGGCACAACGATTCCCGCCACCGGCACCCCCAACTTCGTTGACAGCGCCGCCATCGCCGGTTGGGCGGTTCCCTACGTCGCCTACGTCCAGACCAATAAAATCATGCTCGGCGACAACAACGACGTGACCCTCAGTAAATTCGAACCCCAAGGCACCCTCACCCGGGAAATGGCCTTCCTCACCGCCGAACGCCTCATCGTCCAGTACGATTGGAAAGCCATCTAAGTCGCTTCGCGCAACAGAATAACCCAAGCAGAGGGGAGAGTACGCGCAAGCGTACTCTCCCCTCTGACTGTCAAAAAAGTTTGACACGCTAAACAGCGGACAGGGGGATAGTGTGAAAGGGGGGCGGCGAGCCCCCGCTTTCGCGTGTTGTTCTCGCCCGCCAAATCACCCACGCAAGAAGAAATCGCTGATGTCCGCCCACAGCGTGGCCAGCGGCTGCCCGTCGTATGGCCGGAAATCGTCCATGGAGGAGTGGGAGTGGATCAGCCCCTGGTCGTCCACCTCGAACAGCACGTCAATGTCGCCCAACGCGTAATAATATCCGTCCCCGTAATAAAAATCGGTCTCTCCGGGCGGCGCCAGGGCCAACACATAGACCCCCCCCGTCCGCACCAAGTTGGTGCGATCGCCGACACAGCCCCCCGCCAGCCACTGCACCACATCGACCTCCTGAGGGATGGCGTCCGTGCTACGCAGCATCGTTAGCCGGGCCGCCTGGCACCGGGTCGCGGGGTTGGGGACGTCCCAGGTCTCGAGCACCCGCACGACGGCCAGCGTCTCGTCCAACGGGGCGTGTTTGCGCCACCGTCCTCGCAGGACATTTTTGCACCCGTTGACCGCCGTGCGCAGGCACCAGGCCTTTTCGTGTTCCGGCGAGGCGAAGGCCGTCCCGTCCCGCAGGAGGCTGACAAACACGTTTTGGGTCGCGTCCTCCGCGTCGGCGCGGTGTTTGAGGTAGAGCAGACAGACCCGGTAGACAGCCATGTGCTGCCGGGCGTAAATGTCCTCGATCGCGCTGTCCCCTCGCCACAAAGAATCGGGCACCCGCCCACCCCCTCACACCACAAATACACACCGCCGGGGCAAAACGTTGCACAGGGGAAAAGAAATTTTTTCAAAAAAACCGGGGCCGTGGAAAACCACGACCCCGGCCCAGTATAGCGTTATACGTCGGTCCTATTTCACCATCTTGGCCACTTCGTCGGCGAAATTGTCCTCCCGCTTGGCGATGCCCTCGCCCTTTTCAAAGCGGACAAACCGGGTGACCTCGATCTCGCCGCCCAATTCCTTGGCCACGGCGGCCACATGCTGGGCCACGGTCAGCTTGTTTTCCTTGACAAAGGCTTGGGACAGCAAGCAGGTCTCGGAGAAGAACTTGGAAATCCGCCCGGCCACCATCTTTTCGGCCACGGCCTGGGGCTTGCCCTCGGCCAG
Source organism: Oscillospiraceae bacterium (assembly GCA_031289065.1). Lineage (GTDB taxonomy): Bacteria > Bacillota > Clostridia > Oscillospirales > UBA929 > JAIRTA01. The sequence continues at coordinate 1,449 of JAITQI010000090.1, read as the reverse complement.
CGCTTGGTTGAGGTAGATGACCTTCTCGTTTTCCAGCGCGGCGGTGTCCACGTCCTCGGACTTGAGCCACTGGGGCCGCATGGCGGCGGCCTGCATAGCCACGTCCCGGCCCAGCTCGGCCACACGGGGATCGTCCTTGACGCTATCGGATACCTTCAGGTTGACCAGCACGCCGATCTTGCCGCCCATGTGAACATAAGCCAGGTTGAGCGGCGCGGGGAAGACCTCGAAGCGCCGGATTTGCAGGTTCTCGCCGATGGTCAGCACCTTCTCGCGCAGGGCCTCCTCGACGGACGCCGCGCCCTCGAAGGGGGCGGCCAGCAGCCCAGCCAGGTCGGCGGGGTTCTGCTTCAGCACGGCCTCGGCCACGCCGCGCACAAAGGCTTGGAACAGGTCGCTCTTGGCGGCGAAATCGGTCTCGCTGTTGACCTCGACAATCGCGCCCCGCCCGTTGGCGGCATCCACCAGCGCGCACACGACGCCCTCGGCGGCGACACGCCCGGCCTTCTTGGCGGCGGCGGCCAACCCCTTCTCCCGCAGATAGGCGATGGCCTTGTCCACATCGCCGTCGGTTTCGGTCAGGGCCTTCTTACAGTCCATCATGCCCACGCCGGTGATCTCACGCAGGTTTTGTACATCTTTCGCGGTAAAAGCCATAAACAGGCTCCTTTCTATTGCGTTATAAACTTATTCGGCGGAAACAGGCGCGGGAGCCGCAACGGCCGCAGGGGCCGCGGCCACCACGGGGGCCACAGGCGCGGCGACGGGGGCGGATGCGCCCTCGGCGGCCTTGGCGGCCTCGGTGCCGGCGTCTTCCAGCTGTTCGCCCTGGCGGCCTTCCAGAATGGCGTTGGCCATGGTCTGGGAGATCAGCCGGATGGCGCGGATGGCGTCGTCGTTGCCCGGAATGGGATAGTCGATTTCATCGGGGTCGCAGTTGGTGTCGGCGATGGCCACGATGGGGATGCCCAGCTTGCGGGCTTCGGCGATGGCGTTGCGCTCCCGGCGGGGATCGATGATGAACAGCGCCCCCGGCAGCTTGCGCATTTCCTTGACGCCGCCCAGGTATTTTTCCAGTTTTTCAATCTCGCCGCGCAGCTTGATGACTTCCTTTTTGGGTAGCATGTCGAAGGTGCCGTCCTCCATCATCTTGCGGATCTGGTTGAGACGATCCACCCGGCGGCGCATGGTTTTGAAGTTGGTCAGCATCCCGCCCAGCCAGCGGGCGTTGACAAAGTACATGTTGACGCGTTCGGCCTCTTCCTTGACGGCGTCCTGGGCCTGCTTCTTGGTGCCCACGAACAGCAGGGTCTCCCCCTCGGCGGACAGCTCCCGCACAAAGCGGTAGGCTTCCTCCAATTTTTTGACCGTCTTTTGCAGGTCGATGATGTAGATGCCGTTGCGCTCGGTGAAGATATACTGCGCCATTTTGGGGTTCCAGCGCCGGGT
>JAITQI010000061.1 GCA_031289065.1 Oscillospiraceae bacterium | reverse complement strand
CTTTGTCGTGGGGGAGGATATGCGCCCGCGCATCGACGCCTTTGTGCGCCGTCTGGCGGGGGCGGGGCGGCAGGTGTATATCGTCTGCCCCCGGGTGGAGGACAACGACGACGCCCAGGGCCTGCGGGCGGTGGAGGAATACGCCGCCCGCCTGGGGGCGAAGACGTTCCCCGATTTGCGGGTGGGCTGGGTACACGGTCGGCTGAAGGGGAAGGACAAGGAAACGGCTATGCGGGCCTTCGCGGCCCACGAGCTGGACATCCTGGTGGCCACCACGGTCATCGAAGTGGGGGTCAACGTACCCAACGCGGCCCTCATGGTGGTGGAAAACGCCGACAGGTTCGGCCTGTCCGCCCTGCACCAGTTGCGGGGCCGGGTGGGGCGGGGGGCGCACAAGTCTTACTGCGTGCTGTTTTCCGAGGCTCAGGGCGAGACCGCCCGGGCCCGGCTGAAAATCATGGGGGAGACCGGGGACGGCTTTGCCATCGCCGAGCGGGATTTGGCCCTGCGCGGCCCGGGGGATTTTTTTGGCCAGCGGCAACACGGACTGCCCGACCTGAAAATCGCCGACCTGGCCACCGATATGCATGTCCTGCCCGAGGCCGCCGAGGCCGCCCAGACCCTGTTGGCCGCGGATTTCACCCTGGCGGGGCACCCCGGTCTGCGGGCGGCGGTGGCGCGGCTGTTCGCGTCGGCCAGCGGGGTGTGAGGACGGGTTTTGCGCACGGCGGGAAAACGCCGTGCGCTGTTTTTGGTCGCCGGGGGGCCTGGTCGCTGGACAGGGAAAATCCTCGAAAAACGCCGTGGCTTTTCTGCCGCTGAAGGACGTCAAACCACAACTTCTTGTTTCCAAGGCGTATTATTTCCCGTCTTGAATACACTATGTTGTGGTATGAATTTCCACAGGGCGCAAAGCCAAGGGGGACAAGGGCTTTTCCGGGGGCGACAGGTCAGGCGGCCCCAATATATAGTTGACAACAGGGAATAATGAAGGTTGATTATACAATATGTTGTTGTTCTTTTGCTGTTTTCTGTCTTTTTTGGAACGCCTTTTCTCCGAGAGCGGCCGAGGGGAAACGCCGCCGTTGCGTTCCCCTTGCCAGCGCGGCGGAATGTGGGTATAATGATATGGGAATCCCTGTGTATTTTGGGGGCGGAGGTGGGCTGTGAATCAGCTGTTTGACGCGTATCTGCGGGGCCTGCGGGGGACTTCGGCGGCCGTCGTGGGCATCGGGGTGAGCAACACGCCGCTGCTGCGGCTGTTGGCGGAGGCCGGGGCCCGGGTGACCGCCCGGGACAAAAAGGACAGGGCGGCCTTGGGGCCGCTGGCCGACGAGCTTGCGGGGCTGGGCATCGAACTGCGGTGCGGCCCGGACTACCTGGGGGACTTGCGGGAGCAACGCATTTACCGGACACCGGGTTTGCGCCCGGACGGGCCGGAACTGCGTGCCGCGGCGGCCGCCGGGAGCGAACTGACCTCCGAGATGGAGGATTTCCTGAGGGTCTGCCCCTGTCCCATCATCGGGGTGACCGGCAGCGACGGCAAAACCACCACCGCCACGCTGATCGCCGAACTGCTTCGGGGGGAAGGGCGAAGGGTCTATTTGGGGGGCAACATCGGGCATCCCCTGCTCCGGGAGGCGGGGGACATGAACCCGGAGGGGGTGGCGGTGTTGGAGCTGTCCTCCTTCCAGCTGATGACCATGACGCGGAGCCCAGGCACGGCGGTGGCGCTCAACGTGACGCCCAACCATCTGGACTGGCACCTGTCCATGGAGGAATACACGGCCGCCAAGGAGAACCTCTTCCGGCACCAGGGGCCGGACGGCCTGGCGGTGCTGGGGGCCGACTGCGACCTTACGCGAGGCATGGCGGCCCGGGCGCCGGGGCGGGTGCGGCTGTTTTCCCGGCGGGGGCCGGTGTCTGTGGGCGTCTACCTGAAGGACGGCGTGGTGACCTGGCGGGACGAGACGGGGGAAACCCCGCTGTTTCCGGCGGCGGACATCCGCATCCCCGGGGCGCATAATATTGACAACTTCATGGCGGCCTGCGCGGCGGTCTGGCCGCAGGTCTCCCCCGAGACCATGGGGCGGGTGGCCCGGACGTTTGGCGGCGTGCCCCACCGGATTCAGCTGATCGCCGAAGTCGGCGGCGTCCGCTATTACAACGACTCGATCGCCTCCTCCCCGGCGCGGACGCTGGCCGGACTGGGGTCGTTTGATCAAAAGGTCATCCTGATCGCGGGGGGGTACGACAAACACATTCCCTTCGACACGCTGGGTCCCGCCTGCGCCGAACACGTCAAGGCGCTCATCCTCATCGGCGCGACGGCGGGAGCCATCCGCCGGGCGGCCGAGGCCGTACCGGGGACGCCGCCCATCCACGACGCGGGGCATCTGGACGCCGCCGTTCCCCTGGCCGCCCGGCTGGCCGAACCGGGGGATGTGGTTCTCCTATCCCCGGCCTGCGCGTCGTTTGACCAGTTTGCGAATTTTGAGCGGCGGGGGGAGCGGTTTGCGGAGATAGTGCGCGAGCAGAAGACAGACGACGGAGACGTTGGATGATTGACAATTGTGGTGCCGCTGTGCGGCAACTTAATTGTTGCGCAGGGGTTTTTTAAGATGACAGAGGACGGAAGATAGACGATGACGAGAGGAGAGGTTTGAGATGAAGTCAAGGTGGATGCGGGCGGCGGTTGTCGGTGCGGCGGCGCTGCTGACCATGATGGGGCTGACGGGGTGCGGCCTTTTGCGGGAGGCCGCCGAGCGGGACAGTTATGACTTCGGGGCGGACACGGTGGCCTCGATCAAGGCGGTGGTCGGGCTGCGGACGGTGACCGGGGTGTCCACCAGCTCGTCGGTGGAAAATGGGGTGTCGGTGCAGGAAAAGAAATACACCTACCGCAGCGACACGGCCCGGGCGGATTTGACCGCCTACGCCGACTATTTGGAAAACGAGGCGGGGTATCTCCTCGTCCGGAGCGAAGACTTTGCCCTGCCGTCCGGTTGGGTGCAGCTTGCCGCCGACTCGGCGGAGGAGGGCTTGGTGCTGCTCGTCGAGCTGTCCTGGGAGCCGGTCGACCGGTACACGGTTTTCATCCAAAAGGGAAAGGGCAGCGTGGACGTCTATCTGCCCCGAAGCTGATTGTCCGCAAGGGCGGCCCCTTCCCTGTGTCCCGAGCAAATCATGCCTGTAAAGGAGAACTACTTTATGGACGATTTTGTCTTTTCCGCTCGAGAGGCGGCCATCCCCAAAGGCTTGGTGCGCACGCGGTTCGCGCCCAGCCCGACGGGGTACATGCACGTGGGCGGCCTGCGCACGGCGCTGTACGCCTACCTCATCGCCAAGCAGGCGGGGGGCCGGTTCCTGCTGCGCATCGAGGACACCGACCAGGAGCGGTATGTGGAGGGGGCTGTGAAAATCATCCACGACACCCTGAACGGCGTGGGTCTGCGGTATGACGAGGGGCCGGATGTGGGCGGCCCGGCGGGGCCCTATGTCCAGACCGAGCGGCGTGCCCTGTACGGCGCATACGCCGACTGGCTGCTCGCCCGGGGGACGCATGTCTACCGCTGTTTCTGCGGCAAAGGGGCCCGGGACGAGCGCGGGGCGGAGGCCCCCGACGGGCCGGTCACACAGGGCTGCGGCGGCGGGTGCGACCAGCTGACGGCGGAAGAGGCGGCGGGTCTGGCGGCGGCGGGGAAGCCCTATGTGGTGCGCCAGCGGATGCCCCGAGAGGGTTCCACCGCCTTTGACGACGCGGTGTTCGGGCGGGTCACGGTGGAAAACAAGGCGCTGGAGGATCACGTTCTGCTCAAGTCGGACGGCCTGCCCACCTACAACTTCGCCAACGTGGTGGACGACCACCTGATGGGGATCACCCACGTGGTGCGGGGCACCGAGTACCTGTCCTCCACCCCCAAATACAACCTGCTCTACGACGCCTTCGGGTGGGATCATCCGGTCTACATCCACGTGGCCCCGGTCATGCGGGACGCCACCCACAAGCTGTCCAAGCGCCATGGGGATCCCACCTATGACGACCTGCTGGCCCAGGGGTATCTGCCCGAGGCGGTGCTGAGCTATGTGGCGCTGTTGGGCTGGAGCCCCGGCGGGGAACAGGAGATGTTCACCTTGGATGAGCTGGTGGAACGCTTTACCCTGACCGGCCTGTCCCGTTCCCCCGCCATTTTCGACAAGGAAAAACTGACCTGGCTCAACGGGCAATTCCTGCGGGCCCTGTCGCCGGAAGCCTTTCACGACCGGGCGCTGCCCTATATCCGGCAGGCCGTCCAGCGGGCCGACATCGATACCCGGGCGGTGGCCGCCTTGCTGGCCGCCCGGACGGAAACCCTGGCCGACATCCCGCCGCAGTTGGATTTCCTTGCCGCCCTTCCCGACTACGAGGCCTCCCTCTATGAACACAAAAAGAGCAAGTGCGACCAGCCCGGAAGTTTGGCTGTCCTGACGGCGGCGCTGCCCGTGTTGACGGCGCTGCCCGACTGGACGGCGGAGGCGCTGCGGGACGCGCTGACCGCGCTGGCGGCGCGGCTGGGCCTGAAAAACGGACAGGTGCTGTGGCCGGTGCGGGTGGCGGTGTCGGGCAAGCCCTCCACACCGGGTGGGGCGACCGAGCTGTGCGCTCTGCTGGGCCGAGGGGAGAGCCTGAAGCGGATACAGGCCGGGGCGGACAAGCTGACGGCGGCGACCTGTGGAACTGGATGAAGTTTTTATCGGCGCGAGACAAGGAGGAACTGACCATGGCGGCCATTAACCGTGCGGCGTCCGCTATCTTGTATTTGACAAGTCCGCAAAATCCTGTATAATAAGAGTGCGTCTTTTTGCCAAAGGCGCGGGGGTATTGGCCGGTTGCTCGCGAGAGCGGCGGACGGATCCCCATCCTTGCCCCCGGCGATTTTGACAGACCGGGGGCCATATGTCCAAAAGGAGGTGCAAGCAAAATGGCAAAAACAACCGCCAAGTACGAAACCGTTTTCATTCTCACCCCGGTGCTCAGCGAGGAGGAAACCGCCGCGCTGGTGCAAAAATTCAAGTCCCTGGTGGAAGCCAACGGGACGCTGGGCGAGGTGGACGAGTGGGGCAAGCGCCGGTTGGCTTACGAAATCAGTAAGCAGACCGAGGGCTACTATGTGCTCATGAATTTTGAGTCCAAGCCCGATTTCCCCGCCGAGTTGGAGCGCATCTACAGCATTACCGACGGCGTGATCCGTTGGCTGACCATCTGCAAGGAACAGTAAGGGGGCGATTTTGATGAATGTTGTCGTCTTGATGGGTCGCCTGACCCGCGACCCCGAACTGCGCCATACCCAGAGCAACATCCCCGTGGCCTCCTTCCGGCTGGCCGTGGATCGCCGGGTTCGCCGGGATGCCAACGACCCCAACCAGCAGACCGCCGACTTTATCGACGTGGTCGCCTGGCAGCAGCAGGCCGAATTCGTGTCCAAGTGGTTCCGCAAGGGCCAGTTGGTCGCGGTGACCGGGCGGCTCCAGCAGCGGGACTGGAAGGACAAGGACGGAAACAGCCGCACCTCCTTTGAGGTGGTGGCCAGCGAGGTTCACTTCGCCGAAAAGCGGGGCGACAGCCCGAACACCGGCGGGGGCAATTATCCGCCGCCGGGGGCCGCCTATCCCGGCCCCGGTCCGGAACCCCGGGCGCCCCAGCAGATCAGCGCCGCCGCTCCGGCGGTGCCGACCTCCGGCTTTGCCGAGTTGGACGAAGACGACGGGGAACTGCCCTTTTAGCGGGCAGAGGAAGACAGAGGTCAGACGTCAGCGGCGGGAGAGCGCTCTTCGCGGCTTCTCGCCCTTGGGCTGACGGAAAATTTGCGTTTGAAAGGAAATGTTTCTTATGGCTATGGATCGTCCGCAACGCGGGCGCAAGCGCCGCAAGGTGTGTTCCTTCTGTGTGGACCGCGTGGGGCACATCGATTATAAAGACACAGCGCGGCTGCGCCGGTTCCTCTCGGAGCGTTCTAAAATTTTGCCCCGCCGCATGACCGGTTCCTGCGCGGCGCACCAGCGCGACCTGACCGAGGCCATCAAGCGTGCGCGTCATTTGGCGCTGTTGCCGTTTGTGACCGACTAAACGCGATCGGCGCGGGCGTCCTCGTTGTGGGGCGCCCGCGTTTTTATAGGAGAAAGGATACGATCATGGCTCGTACTGACAAGGAAAATTATTATCTGGACATCGCCGAGACCGTTTTGGAGCGGGGCACCTGTCTGCGGCGCAACTATGGATCGATCATCGTCAAAAATGACGAGATCATCTCCAGCGGATACGCCGGGGCTCCCCGGGGCCGGGCCAACTGCCTCGATTTGGGGTACTGCATGAGGGAAAAACTGGGCATCCCACGGGGGGAGCGGTACGAAATGTGCCGGTCGGTGCATTCGGAGGCCAACGCCATCATTTCCGCCGCCCGGAGCGAGATGATCGGCGCGACGCTGTACATGGTCGGCCGCAACGCCAAGACCGGCGAACTGGAGCCGGACACCACCTCCTGCGCCATGTGCAAGCGGCTGGTCATCAACGCGGGCCTTACCAAGGTGATCGTGCGCAACACGCCCACGGCGTACACGGTGTACGACGTACAGCGCGACTGGGTGGAAAACGACGAGTCCCTCCGCGGCGAATTCGGGTATTGAGTATGGGCAGACGGTTGTTTTGTGAGATTTCCCCGTTTACATACGAGCTGTCGGTCTGGAAGCAGCGGAGCCAGCGGTATTTGCGCTGGCTGCTGTCCTGGCGGCGGTATGCCCGGGCCAAGGCGGCTCAGTCCCTGCCGCTCGTCGTCTACACCCACGCCTCCCTTATTCGGCGCACGTTGGGGCAGGTGAACATGACGCTTCAGGAGAACAAGGCGGTCAATCTCGCGCTGTCGGCCCCCCGCGTGGACGGCGTGCTCATCCGGCCGGGGGAAACCTTCTCGTTTTGGCGGCTGGTGGGCCGCACCACCAAACGGCGCGGGTATCGGGACGGCTTGACCCTGGCGGGCGGGAAAACCGCCCAGGGCGTCGGCGGGGGGCTTTGTCAGTTCACCAATTTGCTGCACTGGCTGGCGCTGCACAGCCCGCTGACCGTGTCCGAGTACCACCATCACGACCAGTACGACCT
>JAITQI010000181.1 GCA_031289065.1 Oscillospiraceae bacterium | reverse complement strand
GGTGGTTTTGTTTTCGATCCGCCCGGCCCCGATGTCCACCGTCACCTCGTCGCCGGGGCGGATGCCCTGGGCGGCTTCGGGGCATTCCAGGATGGGCAGGCCGATGTTGATGGCGTTGCGGTAAAAAATCCGGGCGAAGCTGTCCGCCACCACGCAGGAAATCCCGCAGGCCTTGATGGCCAGCGGCGCGTGTTCCCGCGAGGAACCGCACCCAAAATTCCGCCCCGCGACAATGACATCCCCCGACGCCACCGTCCCGGCGAACGCGGGATCGATATCCTCCATACAATGCGCCGCCAGCGCCGCCGGATCCCCCGTCGTCAAATACCGCGCCGGAATAATGACATCGGTATCCACATTGTCCCCATACAAAAACAACCTCAAAAGGAATCCCCCCACGCACCAAAAATGCAATCATCGCGCCCAAGCGCGATTCCACAATTTTTAATTCTTAATGTCCGCTTGAACTGTCGCCCCAATTGTCAATCGTCAATTGTCAATTGCGGCGGGTGTCGTCACCCGCCCCGTCACCGCCGACGCCGCCGCCACCCCCGGCCCGGCCAGGTAGACCTCCGAGCTCACATGCCCCATCCGCCCCACAAAGTTCCGGTTGGTGGTGGACACGCACTTCTCCCCTTCGGCCAGGATGCCCATGTGCCCCCCCAGGCAGGGCCCGCAGGTTGGGGTGGACACCGCCGCCCCCGCGTCCACGAAAACAGCCAGCAGCCCCTCTTCCAGCGACTGGCGGTAGACCGCCTGGCTGCCCGGGATGACGATGCACCGCACCCCGTCGGCCACCCGCCGTCCCCGGAGCACCGACGCCGCCGCCCGCATGTCCTCCATGCGCCCGTTGGTGCAGGAACCGATGACCACCTGATCGATGACCACATCCCCCAGGTCGGCCGCCGGTTTGACGTTGGACGGCAGATGCGGGCAGGCCACCTGTGACGCAAGGGCCGACAGGTCGAGCACAACCTCCCGGTCGTACACGGCGTCCCCGTCCGGGGCGTAGTCCGTCCAAGGGCGGGTCACCCGCCCTTGGAGGTATTCCTCGGTACGGGCGTCCACCGGAAAAAGTCCGTTTTTGGCCCCGCACTCAATCGCCATGTTGGCGATGGTGAACCGGTCGTCCATGGTCAGCGCCCCCACCCCCGGCCCAACAAACTCCAGCGACTGATAACTCGCCCCGTCCACCCCCAGCAGGCCGATGAGGTGCAAGATGACGTCCTTGCCGCCGATATACGCGCCCGGCGCGCCCGTCAGCGTCACCCGGATGGCCCGGGGCACCTTGAACCAGGCCGTCCCCCGGGCCATACCGGCGGCCATGTCGGTGGAACCCACGCCGGTGGAAAAGGCCCCCAAAGCACCGTAGGTGCAGGTGTGGGAGTCCGCCCCGATGACCACCTCCCCCGGCGCGATCAGCCCGGCCTCGGGCAGGAGAACATGCTCGATGCCCATGGCCCCCACGTCGTAAAAGTGGGTGATCCCGTGCTTGCGGGCGAAGGCCCGGGCCTCGGCGCTCTGCCGGGCGGCGGCGATGTCTTTGTTGGGAGTGAAGTGATCCAGCACCAGCGCGATTTTCTGCGGGTCAAAGACCTGGAACAGCCCGGCCCGCTCCATCTCCCGGATGGCCACCGGCGCGGTGATATCGTTGCCCATCACCAAATCCAGGGGCACCTCCAGCAGCTGCCCGGCCTCCACCTGGGCGACCCCCGCGTGGGCCGCCAAAATCTTCTGCGTCGCCGTCATTCCCATAAAATATCCTCCAATTTCAGAAAAACAAAGATCAGAACCCAGCAACCTCTGTCCGTCTCTCATCCCCGTTCCGTCCTCTGTCTTCTGTCCCCTATCTTCTACTTGTCTTCTGTTAATCTATACTCCATCGAATCGACCAGCGCCTGAAAACTGGCCTGGATGATGTCCGCCGACACCCCCGTCGTCGTCCACACGTCCCGGCCGTCCGTGGAGGTGAGCAGCACTCGCACCCGGGCGGCGGTGGCGTCCCCCGCCTCCAGTACACGCACCTTGTAGTCGATCAGCCGAACGCCCCCCAGTTGGGGATAGAACACCTCCAACGCCCGGCGCAGCGCCCTGTCCAGCGCGTGCACCGGTCCCTCCCCCTCGGCGGCGGTGACCTCCTGGCGGTCGCCCACCCGGATTTTGACCACCGCCGTGGCCGGCGCGCCCTGGGTCTGTTCGCCGATGGTTTTGAAATGGATTAGCTCAAAAAACGGGCGGTACCGCCCCAGCGCCCGGCGCAGCAGGAGCGCCAAACTGCCCTCCGCGCCTTCATATTGATAGCCCTCGTGTTCCTTGTCCTTGAGGCGCCGCAGGGCGTCGGCCAGGGCCGGGCTGTCCTTGTCCAGCGTGGGATCCAGGGCCCGCATAAGCCCCAGAAGTCCCATGCGCCCCCCCACCTCCGAGGTCAGCAGGCGGCGGCGGTTGCCCACGGCGGCCGGGTCGATGTGCTCAAAGGTGTCCGGCTTTTTGAGTACCCCGTCGATGTGCATCCCGGCCTTGTGGGCGAAGGCCCCCGCCCCCACGTAGGGCATTTGCTCCGGCAGAGGCAGGTTGGCGATCTCGGCGGCCCGCCGGGCGGCATGGGTCAGCGCGGTCAGGTCGGGCAAACAGGCAAAGCCCAGCTTGAGCTGCAAATGGGGAATCACCGTGGTCAGCGCCGCGTTGCCGCACCGCTCCCCCAGCCCCACAAGCGTCCCCTGCGCCTGCCGCGCCCCCGCCTTGACCGCCAGAATGGTGTTGGCGGCCGCCATACCGCCGTCGTTGTGACAGTGAATCCCCAGCGGCGCGTCCACGGCCCGGGCGGTTGCCCGCACCGTATCGTACACCTCGTCGGGGGAGCCGCCCCCGCTGGTGTCGCACAGGGCCAGCGACGCTGCCCCGCCCCGCAGGGCCGCCCGCAGCGCCTCTAAGGCGTAGGCGGCGTCCTCCCGGTAGCCGTCGAAGAAATGCTCGGCGTCAAACACGACCTCGCGGCCATGGGCCTTCAGGAAGGCCGCCGTCTCCTCGATCATCGCCAGGTTTTCCGCCGACGTACAGCCCAGCACCGCCCTCACGTCGGACAGCCGCGCCTTGCCGAACACCACCGCCACCGGCGTTTCCGCCGCCAACAGCGCCGCGAGCTGTTCGTCCTCGGCGGCGGTTTTGTCCTTGCGGCGGGTCGCCCCGAAGGCCGCCAGCCGGGCGTGCCCCAGCGTCAGCGCCCCCGCCTTCCGAAAAAATGCCGCGTCCTTGGGGTTGGACGCCGGATGCCCCGCCTCGATGATGTCCACCCCCAGCGCGTCCAGCGTCCCCACAAGGGCCAGCTTGTCTTCCACCGAAAAGGAGACCCCCGGCGTCTGCGCCCCGTCCCGCAGCGTGGTGTCCAGAATGGTGATTTTTTCGGGCACGTCAGCGCCCCCCTTCTCAACACGGTATCGGCAACCCAGGGAAAGCGCGCCCCGCCAGAGCCGTTTCCCTCGTTTTGTCCATCACCCCAACAGCTTGTTCGCCGCGTGAATATACGACTTGATCGTCGCCTCGATGATGTCGGTGGACACCCCTCGCCCGGTGACCGTGCGGCCGTCCAGCGTCAGCCGCAGGACGCATTCGCCCATGGCGTCGCCCCCCTCGGTGATCGCGCCCAGCTGATAGGTGTCCAGGGTGAAATCCTGGCCGACGATCTCGTTGATGGCCTTAAAAGCGGCGTCCGCCGGGCCGTCGCCCATGGCCACCTTCTGTATGACCCGCTCCCCCACCCGCAGCTTGATAATGGCCGTGCCGTCGATAAGGGTGCCCGCGTTGATGACGAAGCCCATCAGCTCGATGGGCCCCGGCAGCGTCTGCTCCAGCTGCCCGGCAATGGCCTCCAGGTCGTTGTCCTGAACGGTTTTTTTCTTGTCGGCCAGCGCCTTAAACCGCTCGAAGGCCGATTGTAGCGCCTCCCCGGTCAGTTCAAACCCCAGGGCGTTCAACCGCTCCTCAAAGGCGTGGCGGCCCGAATGCTTGCCCAGCACCATCTTGCTCTGCGGAATGCCCACCGAGGCCGGCGTCATGATCTCGTAGGTGGTGCGCTCGGCCATGACCCCGTGCTGATGGATGCCCGACTCGTGGGCGAAGGCGTTGGCCCCCACCACGGCCTTGTTGGGGGGCACGGCCGTCCCGCACAAGCGGGACACCAGGCGGCTCACCGGATACAGCCTTTTGGTCTCCAAGGCCGAGGTCAGCCCGTAGAAGTCCGATCTGGTCCGGAGCCCCATGACCACCTCCTCCAAGGCCGAATTCCCCGCCCTCTCGCCCATTCCGTTGACGGTGGCCTCCACCTGCCGGACTCCGGCCTTGACGGCGGCCAAGGAGTTGGCCGTGGCCAAGCCCAGATCGTCGTGGGCGTGCACCGAAAAGATCACCCCTTCCGGGGCGGCCACGCCTTCGATGATCTTGCGGCACAGGGCCCCGAACTCGTCAGGCACGGCGTAGCCCACCGTGTCGGGTATGTTGAGGACGACCGCGCCCGCCTCAACGGCCGTCTTGAAGACTTTTATCAGGAAGTCGGGATCGGAGCGGCAGGCGTCCTCGGCCGAGAACTCCACCTCGGCCGCCAGGGAGCGGGCCAAGCTGACCCCGGCCCTCGCCTCGTTCAAAACCTCCTCGGGGGTCATCCTGAGCTTGTGCTCCATGTGGAGGGGGCTGGTGGCCAGGAAAACGTGCAGGCGCGGCTTTTCGGCCTGGGCCAAGGCTTGGGCCGCGGCCCTGACGTCCCCTTCCCTGGTTCTGGCCAAGGCGGCCACGACGGAATTCCTGGTTTCGCGGGCGATGGCCTGAACGCAGCTGAAGTCTCCGGGCGAGGCGGCCGGAAAGCCCGCTTCGATCACGTCGACCTTCATCTTTTCCAGCTGCTTGGCGATCTGGAGCTTTTCCTGGACGTTCAGGTTCACTCCCGCCGCCTGTTCGCCGTCGCGCAGGGTGGTGTCGAAAAAATACACTCGGTTGGGCTCGAACATAAAAGCTCCTTGGATCTTGCCGAACTGCGGCGGCCCGCTCGACAGCCGC
>JAITQI010000151.1 GCA_031289065.1 Oscillospiraceae bacterium | reverse complement strand
AGGTTTCCCTCGCTGGCTCACACGCCGCCTTCGTCCGGCTACCCGGTTGCCCTTTGCTGCTGGTGCTTGTTCGCTTCGTTGTTTAATTTTCAAGGTGCGCTGCGCCGCCCTTTTGCGGGGACTGCCTCTCGGCAAGGCGCTCAATGAGTATACCAAGAATCCAGCGCCTTGTCAACCCCCTTTTTACATATATTTTCGGCCGTTTTCCGCGAGCTCCTCCAGGCGGACGATTTCGGCTTTGAGAAGCTCCTGGCCGACCTCGGTGATCAGGTATATTTTGCGGCGCTCAGTCTCGGTGATCAGCTCGATGAGCTCGCTCCGCTCCAACTTGGACAGGCTGTTGTAGATGGTGCCCGCGCCAAGGCGAATCCGTTCGCCGGTGATCTCCTCGACGTGCTGCATGATGCCGTACCCGTGCCGAGGCTCGGTGAGGGAGAGGAGAATATAGAACATCGTTTCGGTCATGGGCATATATGTTTTTTTAGCCCCATCGAGCGTCATAGGAGAACCCCGCCGCTGCCGCCGCGGCTCAAATTTCAACTGTCCTTCGCCCCCACGGCCGAATTTGGGGCGGGACAAAACATGCGCAAAATCAACGACTGACCGGACCCGCCACAAAACAGCGCCAGTCCCGCAGTTCGCTTTCCCCTTCGAGACGGAGACCGGCGGCTTCCAGGGCGGCGACCACCTCGTCCCTCCGAGGGCCGATCACGCCCGAAGCGATCAGACGTCCGCCGGAGGCCAATCGCCGGGCCAGGGTCGGTGCCAGGGCTATGACGAGGTCTGCCACCAGGTTGGCCAGGATCAATTGGTAGGGCCCTGGCCAGGCGTCACTGTGGGCGGGCTCCAGCAGGTTGCCCGGGGCGGCGCGGTAGCGGTCGGGGGCGAAGCCGTTGTCGGCGGCGTTTCGCCGGGCCACGGCGACCGCGTTGGGATCGATGTCCATGGCGTCGGCGCTCTCCGCGCCCAACAGCAGGGCGCAGATGGACAAAATGCCGCTGCCGCACCCCACATCCAGCACGGTTTCCCCGCCGGACACCAGCCTGTCCAGTTCTTGCAGGCACATGCGGGTGGTTTCATGCTCGCCGGTGCCGAAGCTCATGCCGGGATTGTTGCGGAAGACCACGCGGCCCTGGGTGTCGCCCAGGGGCTCCCATTCCGGCTGGATGAGCAGTCGGCGGCCGATGGGCAAGGGTTTGTAATACTGCTTCCAGCCGTCGGCCCAATCCTCCTCGCGCAGGGCGGTCATCTCCACGCGCAGGGGGCCGAAGGGCAGTCCCGGGTACTCGGCAGGCAGGGCGTCCAAGGCGTTCCGCACGGCGCGCACCGTTTCGTCCTGCCCGGCTGGCAGATAAAAGGCGATCCGGCAAAGCCCTTCCATGCGGGCGCACAGGCTCTCGTCCACCAATTCCCAGTCGGGAGCCGTTCGGCGATCCTCGGCGAACGCCGCGCCGTCCTGGACGCTGAAACTGTCTATTCCCAGACCGGCCAATTTGGCGCACACGGCATCAAGGCCGTCGTGCGCCGTGTCCACGGCGATCTCCCACCACTCCACGTTCTTCTCTCCTATGCGATTCCCTGTCTTTCCGTATTTAATTATAGCGCGATTCTCTCCGAAAATCAACCAAATTATTGCGGGAGAGACGATCTTTTTCGCGGTATTGTTCCACGGCCCGACAATTTGGCGGGCGTTACGCGGTAATGTTGCCGCCTGTTCAACCTCGGGACGTAGGGGACGCCGTCCCCTACTGTCAAAAGCCGCGATATTTTGACAGCCGACGCTTTGGGGATAGCCTGAACGCGCCGCGGACAGAGGCTGTCCGCGGCGCGTATGAGAGGTGTTTTCAAGGGATACGCCAGATGAGACGTTTATTTCTCAGCGGGGGGGTCCTCTTCTTCGCGTCTGCGGCTCAGGATGAAGATCAAGCCGATAGCCAGCAGCAACAAGCCGACGAAGAACAGATTGCCCAAGCTGAAGCCGCCGGTGAAGGGCATGTCGCCGGGGCCGCCGGTGGGTTGTATGGTTTCAATTTCGCCCGGGGATTCGGGGGGATCATCGGTCGGCGACTCGGTTACCTCGGGCGTCTCAGGGGGTTCGAGGGGGATGGTTGGCGGCGGTTCGGTCTCTTCGGGGGTCGGCGAGCTAAACGGGGGATTGGAAGGCGGCTCTATCGACGGGGCAACCACGTCTCCGGCCGCCGTATATCTCCAGGTCACCGCCATGCGGGCGCCCTGGTAAAAGTTGTCCGGATTCATCGTGGTGGGTACGGTGGGCGACCGGTCGTCGGCCGGGCTGGTCCACTCTTTCAGGGCGGCCAAGCCGGCGGAGTTGCCTGTGATGTCAGCCACGGGGGAATATAGGTTGGGGGCGGCATTCCCGATGCGCTCGCTGTTGTTGCCACGGCCGTACCAATAGAAGACGTAGTGCACATACACGGACTCGTTGGTCAGCAGCTGCACCTGCAGGGGATCCGCTCCGTTTTTCGCCATGAAGTAGTCGCTCTTCGGCGCGACGTGGGCGGTGGCGAGCTCGGCCGCCGTGCGGGCCTCTATGCTATCGATGATACTGTCGTTGTCGCTGTCCACTTCGTGACGGAAGGTGTTGGGGGAGGTGGAGGTATAGGTGCGTACGCGGATTTTGTCAAACAGGTTGGCCGGTTTCACCAAGTAGGTGTCGTAGAGGCCGTAAGGATCGTCGCCGATGTCATACGAGTTGGTGGTCTCTCCGGCCACGTTGCCCCAAATGGTGCCCCGCGTCCCGTCCTCTTCGACGGGGGGGATAACGGCAGCGCCCACGTGGCCTCGGTCGTCCCGGGGGCCGGTGGCGATTACGATGCCGGCGTCGTTCTTCAGCTCCTCGCCGTCGTCAAGGGGAATGCGGAAGGGGATGGTGGTGCTGTCATCGATGCGGTAATCCCCTTCATATTGGGCGGTGGCCAAGCCGAAGGACACGCGGGTCGCCAAGGTGTTTGTGATTTTCATGGTGAACACCCAGGTGTTGCCCGGCTGGAAGGGCCCCAGATTTTCCGCGACGGGCAGAATGATCGCGTTCATGTTGCCCGTTCCGTATACATTGGCGCTCGCGGCGGGCACGCCGCCGGCCACCAAGATGATGCCGCTTCCAGTCTGCACGGTTTTGTATTCGGGTATGTAGGCCGTGGTCTGGGTTTCCCGGTTGTAGTCGAGGACGACCGGATCCTCCCAGAAGCCGTCGTGGTCTGCCTCGGTGAAGGCCAGGTCGCTCCAGTCCAAATCCCTGTGCCCGGCCGTCGGCGCGTCAATGGCCGCGACGGTGCTTGTCAGGAAAGCCACTGTCAGCGCCAGACATAGGATCGCGATTGTCAGTTTTCCGCTTTTTGCGTGTTTCACGTGTCTCTGCCCCTTCCTTGCCTTCACGCGGAACTTGAGATTCCGCTCTCATTTCCTCTTTGAAACGAACAAGCCAAACGCGGGCGGCGGGCCACTCTGTTTTTTGGCTCCTTGACCCCCCCACGCCTCTGCGCGTTTATCCACACCTTTACAGGTTTTATGATAACATAATTTTTTCCTTTTGTCCAGTGCTTCTACGAAAAAACAGGCGGCTTTTTTTCGAAAAATCCGACAAACCACACAGATATTCCCGGAGACGGCCGCGCATAAAAACGGGGTTCGAGCGGACACTATGAGGCAGTAAGACTTTGAGAATCAGACGCGGTTTTTCGCCGAGGGAGGGGGGCTAACGCCATGGGCAAGGGCACCGGCCCCGGGCCTGTGGTCGTCCGCCTGGTTCGGAGCCTCCTGCGGGACGGCACTCTGACCCTGGCGGCCCAGACCGCCTTTTACCTCATCCTGTCCCTGTGTCCCCTG
>JAITQI010000059.1 GCA_031289065.1 Oscillospiraceae bacterium | reverse complement strand
CAGGCCGGGCGGGCTTCCGCCCCACCGCCCCGCAGGGATTCCTCCATCCCCAAAAGTAGCCTGTCAATGTGGCGGCGCAGGGCCTCGAACCGCTCGGGGCTGGCCACCGCCGAACGGCTGTCCGGCGCGCCGTCCTTGGCGCGAAACTGCACCGGAAGAAATTCGGCTCGACCCTGAATGTCTTTTTCCATGGCCCCGATGACGTCGGGGTCGTCCAAAACCAAGCCGGAGCGGCGCAGCTTATCGGCCAGCGCCCGGACCAGTTCCTCGCCGGAAATGTCCGGGCCGGAGGCCAAATAGGTCTCCCGGGCGGGCAGATACAACGCCCCGGCGGGCGCAATCCGACCGACACCCAACGCCCGATACCGCGTCAGCCCCTCCCGCGCCAAGGCGAACAGATACAGGAAGATTTGCAGGTTCATCCCGTAATACAGATCCCCCAGGCGGCAGTCCCGACGACCGGTCTTGTAGTCGTACACCCGCACGTAGAGGGTGTCCCCCCGCACCCAGCCGTCCACCCGGTCAGCCACACCCGCCACCCGGGCATCCCGGCCCACCGGCAGGGCGGGCAGGCCGTCCCCCCCGTCGGCGAAACGCAGCTCCAAATCCAGCGGGCGGAAATCCGACCGGCGCAGCTCGGCCAACACGTTGGCCACCACCGTGTCGGTGGCCCGGGCCAGCCGCTCGAACAAACGGTAAAACCGGGCCGACTGACCGGCAAACCCCCGCAGGGTCTCGGCGGCATAGGTTTCCGCGGCCTCCCGCGCCAAATCCCGGGCCGCCTCGTCGGACAGGGCCGTCCCCCCCGTCGGATCAGCCGCCCGGCGCAAGGTGTGTTCCAACACGTAGTGGACAAAGTTGCCCCGATCCAGGGCGGAAAAAGCGGCGTTCAACCGAGGCCTGGCGTGTATCCCATATTTGAGAAAGTAGGCATACGGGCATCGCATAAAGGCGTCGATCCGGGAAGGGGAGAGGTGAATCCGTTCTCCGTAAAGGACTTCAGCCGACGTCGGCGTCATCCGTCCCCGGGAGGCAGTCGGGTCGTCAAGGAAATCCAAGGCGTTTCTCATTTCAAGGAATTCCCCCAGGGCCGCCCGCGCCGCGTCGGCCTCCGCCCCCTCGGGCCGCCCGGCCAGCCATTCCAAACAGGGCCCGAAGGCTGACAGGCGCATCTCTCCTCGCCCGTCCGGGTTCGTGACAGGCAGGTCCAGCATCCGGCACAGCTGTGTCACGGCGAAGCTGGGATGATTTTCCTCTCCCTCCGCCCCCCGGCGGGGCCAGGCGATCATCAGCCGCTCCGAGGGCAACGTGAGGACGCCGTAGAGGATATCCAGCTCCTGGGCCAGCCGCGCCTCTTGGTTCGGGGCCAGCTCCGCCCCGAATTCGGTCAGCGCCGTCCGGTCTTCCCGGGTCAGCAGACCGCTTTGGCCGGGTGCCCGGGGCAGGGCGGCGCTGGTGGCCCCCAGCAGAATGACACAGCGCGGCGCACGGTGGCGAACCCGGTCGGCGTCCCCGCAGGTCAGCCTGTCCAGCGACACCGGAATGGAGCCCACCCGGTACCGGGACAGTACCAGCGTCAGCAGCTCGGCGAACCCGCCCAGGGACAGGGGCAAATCGGCCAACAGCGCCTCGCTCTGTTCCAGCGCGTGGCACAAGATGTCCCACATCTGGGCATACTCGTCGGCCCGCTGCAATTCGCCCATGCCCCGCAAATCCGCGCACCGCGCCGCCAGACGTTCCGGCAGGGCGGCCGCCCCCAAAAAACCGTAAACGGCGCGGGCCTGTTCCCCCGCCGGACGGAGGCCTGAGGTCTCGGCCCGCAGGGTTTCCAGCGGCTCTGTCACCCGCCGCCGCAGGCCGTTGAGCCGGGCCAGCAGTTCTTCGTCCGCCGGGGCGGCGGGGCGACCGTAGCCCCGGGGCGGCAATACCCAATCCCCCCGGGCCCGCCAGGCGTAGGGTTTGAGATTGTGGGCCAGGGCATAGTTTTCCAGCAGGTCGGTCTCCTGGGGAGATAGGCCGAACAGCCCGGTTTTGAGCAGGCGAAACACGGCGTCGTGGACATAGCCGTGGGACGCGATCTCCAGCGCCGAGGCCAAAAAGGCGAACAGCGGCTTTTCCAGCAGGTCGTCCATGCGATCCCAGAACAGGGGGATGTCCAGCCGCCGGGCCTCCCGCTCAAACAGCGGGCCGTAGGCGGCAAAGTCCCGGGCGGTGACCACGATGTCCCGGTATCGGTAGCCCTCGTCCCGGACGAGCCCCCGCACCCGGGCCGCCGCCCAGGCGCACTCGGCCCGCATGTCCGCCAGGGCCGCCGCCGTCACCCCCTCGGCCGAACCGGCCAAACATGGCGCGGCGGGTTCCAGCAGATGGCGGGACAGATGGGCCAGCGCCGGGGCGCGGTACCGGGGCGCGCCGGTCAGCTCTCGGCGGTTCACCGGCGCACCGGCCCGGGCAGCCAGACGCGCCAATTTTTCTGCGGTGCTTCCGGCCACCGCGAACAGACCGTCCCCGCCCTTGTGGGGCAGGCCGGTCAGCGCCACCGTCACATCGGTGCGGGCAATGAGAACGGCCAAAATATCCGTCTCCTGGGCCGTGAAGTGGGAGAAGCCGTCCACCGCCCAGGTCGCCCCCGGTTGGGCATAGCTACTGCGCTCCAACCCCGCCGCCGCCCGAGCCAACGCGCTGCGCGGATCTCCGGAGGACTGACGCTGCAGGGTTTCATAGGCCAGCAGCACCTGGGACAGATCCCGCAGCGCCCCCACCGTCGGCCCGTCGGCCAGCCCCGCCGCCCGCTCCAAATCCGCCGGGGTCACATTGTACATCTCGCACTCGTGTACCGTCTCCAGCAGGGCGGGCAAAAAATCCGGCCGCGCCGCCAACCGCCCCCATGCCGCCAAGCGGTCGGCCACCGTGTCCAACGCCCGGCGCAAAAGCAAGAGCCGCCCACCCTCATCCAGAGCGACGACCGACCGCCCCCCGATTTCGGACAGCACCCGGTCGGCCAGCCGCCCAAAGGTGAGCACCTCGGCCCTTAAAGACACACGCGGCCCCCCCGCTCGGCAAAGAGCCCGCTCCTGTTCATGGGAATACTGCTCGGGCACCAGCAAAAAATGCCGTCCGACCCCCAACGCCGCCCGCGCCGCCAGCTCGGACAGCACCGTGTGGCTCTTCCCGCTCCCCGCCAGCCCCCATAGGATGGTCAGCATAGTATATCCTTTCCGGCCTCCGGCAGCACGATTTCACATAAAAGAGGTCTTTTTTGACAGCGCGCCACAGCTTTCATCGGTACACCGTGACCCCGGTCCCTTCAAAAGTCGAATCAACCTCTGGCAAGGGATTTCCCTTTACATATACGTTCTTCAAGGCGGGGCAGGCCTGCAGGTCGGTCAGGGATTCCAAGCGATTGCCCTCCAGGTGAACCTCTTTGAGCAGGGGCAGTCCGGCCAGCGTCTCCAGGGAGAACAGCCTGTTTCGGTCGGCCCGGAGGGTTTGCAGGCTCACGCAGCCGCTCAGACCGTCCAGGTTTTCCAAGGCGTTGTCGTCCAGCGTCAGCTCCCGCAGGGCGGCGTGGGCGGACAGCGCCTCTGTGGTGGAGACCGTTCCGCCGGAGCACACCAGCGCCTCCAACGCCGTGCAGCCGCGCAAGGGCTCCAAGGAGGTCACCGGCGTCCCGGCGCACTGCAACGTAATCAACGCCGTCAGGTTGGACAGCGGCGTCAGATCGGACACCTGGTTGTGGGAGAGATCCAGTGTCTGCAATTGGGTCAGCTCGTCCAACCCCCGCAGGTCTTCCAGCTTGTTTTCCGCGAGACCCAACTCGACCAGGTTGACCAGCGCGGCCAGAGGCGAGACGACGTCCAACACGTTCTGGGACAGCTCCAGCCGGGTGAGCCCCGTCAAGTCGCGCAACGCGGTGATATTGGCCAGGCGGTTGTCCCGCAGGTCGAGTTCGGCAAGCCCAGTCAGGCCGGACAGGGCCCCCAGGCTGGCCAGCCTGTTGCCCCGCAGGTCGAGGGTCGCCAATTCCGTCAGACCGGTCAGGGCCTCCAAGTCCGCGGATTCCAAAGCAAAATGCCGCAACGTCAGGTCTTTCAGATGGACAAGCCCCGTCAGCGGCTGCAAATCCACATGTTCGTCGCCGCCGGTCAGCGTCAGCGCGGTCAGCCCCCGCAGATGCGCCAGATCAGCCAGCGAGTCGTAATAGGCCGCGTCGGGCAGGGACAGCCGCCCGATATTCCACAGATCGCTGCTCATGACCGGCCCTTCGGGGATACCGGCCAGTTCGCGCAGGGCCTTTTCCAGCGTCGGGTCGGCGAAGATCACCGGACGCTCGGTGTCCTCCAAGGTGTACTCGGCGGACAGCCAAACCGAGGGCAGTCCGTCCTTGACGGCCACCGCCCTCACCCGGGTCAGGCCCACCGGCAGGGACACCGCCGCCTGAAAAACCCCGTCCGCCAGAGAGGGCGTCCCGCCGTCCAGTGTCAGATAACAGCTCACATCCGAAGGGGACTTCGCCCCAAGGGATACCTGCCGTTCATAGCGGCCGGGCGGGGGATCGAGGGTCGGCGGGGCAGGCCGCAGGGCGTCTATCTGCTCCTTGACGATAGGGTCGGGCAGCTCGTCCAAAAAGGCCACCGCGTCGATGACTTTGTCCTGCATGAGGTAGAGCGCGCTCAGCCGCTGGTAGAGGGGGAGCGCCCCGGCCCGGGCGGCGATGCCGCGAATCAGCGTATTCTCAGCGCGGCCCATGTTGTTC
>JAITQI010000095.1 GCA_031289065.1 Oscillospiraceae bacterium | reverse complement strand
GTCATTTTTCATTGGAACTCCACGATGTGCCGCCGGTATTTTAAGGGGACGAACTGCCGCTGGAGTTTGTGGTTGAGGCGGGCCGGGTTGGCGATGTCCCGGAAGTAGGCTTTCCAGAGACCGGCCGCGGCGTCGTCCCGGGGCAGGGGCGGGCATTCCGCCGGGAGGGGGGCGATCCACCACTCCTCCGGCGTGGACAGCAGGGCCAGCCGCCGCTTCACGTCCCGGACGACGAGGCGCTGGTCGTTGAAGCGGACGTGAAAATGCCCGCCGATCAGGGGCAGGACGAAGTAGTCCGGCTCGATGTCGGCGGCGTAGAGGTCGGGCCCGGCCCGCACGAAACGGATGAACTGCAAAAAGCGGTGGGCCTCCCCGCCCACCCGCTCGGCCAGCGTGTTCAGCAGGCGCACCGGTTCCTCCTGACGCCTCGGCAACGGGTCCCGCCGGTTGGCAAACCCGATGCGCAGGGTGCCCAGCAGGGCGTTTTCCATGCCCTCGGTCTCGGACAGGAAGGCCTTGTAGGCGATTGCGGGCAGCGCGCCGGACAGGCGGGCCATCCCGGCGGCCACCCGGGCGGCCTTGGCCCCGTCGGTCTCCACCCGGCAGGTGGGGAACAGGGACACGCCGGGGAACCGGCTTTCCGCTTGAATGCAAGCCTCGGCGTCCTTGCGCAGGAAGGCCTGGAAGACGGCGGTGAGAAGGCCTTCCCATGTGGCGTCGTAGAGGTAAAGCATTGCGGGGTGGCTCCTTTCTTTTTGGGGGAAGAGCGGGGGGTAATTAAGAATGAAAAATTAAAAATTTCGGAATCGCGCTGTGCGCGATGATTTTGATTTGCCGCGCAGCGGCTCCGCCATTTTTCATTTTTAATTCTTAATTTTTCATTGCCCCCCGTGGGTCTGGTTAGGCCAGTAGGGGGACTTTGTGTTGGGGGAGCGCGGGGAGGACGGGGTCTGTGGTGGGGGTGAAGAGGGAGAGTTGATTGTTTGTCCGTTCGGCGAGGGCTTCTCGGAGGAAGGGGCTGCCGGGGGGGAGGCGGCCGCCGAATTTGCCGGCGGCGATGAGGAAATACTGCGCCCGCTTCATGACCACGCCCAGTTTGCGCAGGTTGTCGAGGGTCAGGTGCCCTTGGCGACGGGCGGCCAGGATGCGCTTGGCCGACACCACGCCCAGGCCGGGGACGCGGAGCAGGGTTTCATAGTCGGCGGTGTTGACCTCCACGGGGAAACGCTCTGGGTGGGCCAAGGCCCAGACGCATTTGGGGTCCAATTCGGGGTCGAGGAGGGGGGCGCTTTCGCTGAGGAGTTCGTCCGGCTGGAAGTCGTAAAACCGCAGCAGCCAGTCGGCCTGGTAGAGGCGATGTTCCCGGAGCAGGGGCACCCGGCTGCCCGGGGCGGGGAGGGCGGGGTTTTCCCCCACCGGGATGTAGGCGGAAAAATACACCCGTTTGAGGCGGTATTTGCGGTACAGGGCGTGGGACAGGCGCAGGATGGTCAGGTCGGTGTCCGGGGTGGCGCCGACGATCATCTGGGTGGCCTGGCCGGCCGGGGCGAAGAGGGGGGCCGTCTTAAAATGGCGGCGATCCTCCAGGCTCATGGTCTGGGCGCGTTGGATGTGGTTCATGGGGGCGAAGATGTTCTCCGGGGTTTTCTGGGGGGCCAGCAGGGACAGGCCCTCCCGGGAGGGCAGCTCCACGTTGACGCTGACCCGGTCGGCCAAGAGCCCGATGGCGTTGACCATGCGGCTGTCCGCGCCGGGGATGACCTTGACGTGGATATAGCCGCCGAAGTGGTAGTCCTCCCGGAGGAGACGGAGGGTTTCGCCCATGAGTTCCATGGTGTAATCGGGGGATTTGAGGACGCCGGAGCTGAGGAACAGGCCCTCGATGTAGTTGCGGCGGTAGAAGGAGACGGTGAGCTCGGCCAGCTCGGCCGGGGTAAAGGTCGCCCGCTCCACGTCGGAGGAGCGGCGGTTGACGCAATAGGCGCAGTCGTAGCAACAGGCGTTGGACAGCAGAACTTTGAGCAGGGAGACGCACCGGCCGTCGGCGGCCCAGGTGTGGCAGATGCCGGCCGAGCAGGTGTTGCCCAGCTGGCCGGGTTTGCCCGCCCGGCCCCCGCCCGAGGATGAGCAGGAGGCGTCAAACTTGGCCGCCGCGCCCAGTATGGTGAGTTTTTTCATCAGATCCGACATGGGGCTTCCCCTCCCGGCGATATGGTGTGAGGACAGTATATCACAGACGCGGCAAAAATGGAACATGTGTTCGTAATTTATTTTGCGGGTTTGACAGTTGTTGTGTTGGGGTGTACTATAAAATAGGTGTTTTGCAAAAAGATTTCCTTGGGAGGGTCTATCCATGAAAAAATTGCTATCCCTCGTTCTCGCCGCTGTTCTGCTGCTGTCGCTGGGTGCGTTCGCCGGGGCGGCGGGGGCTGACAAGGTCGCGGCGGTGAGCGATACGAAGTTCCTGCTCGATGGGAAGGCTGTCAGTTTCTCCCGGGCCTATCAGATTGACGACGAGAACTATATTCGTCTGCGTTCGGTAGCGGAGCTGCTGAGCGGGACTGTGTCGCAGTTCGACGTTTTGTGGGATGGGACGCAGGCGATTCTTCAGCCGGGCAGGGCTTACAGCGGAATGCCCACGTCCGGCGGGGGCGCTGACGGCAGTCAGGTTGCCGTGGGCAGCGACACGAAGTTTTTGCTCTACAGAGAGTCGGTCACCTTTGAGCGCGCCTACCAGATCGCCGACGAGAATTATCTTCGTCTGCGCTCTGTGGCCGCACTGCTGACGGACACGGTGTCGCAGTTTAATGTTTACTGGGATGAGGAGACGCGGCTGGCCGCCATCGAAACAGGAAAGCCTTATACCGGCGTCGCGCCGGGGCCGGGTTCTCAGGAGTACATCACCTTCGCCGGGCAGAAGATTCCCCTGGACGTTACGGAATTGTCCTTGCCCGAGAAAGGCCTGGTAGACATTACGCCGCTGAAGTCCTTGACAAAACTGACCAGGTTGGATTTGCGCTATAACGACATCAGCGATTTGTCCCCCCTCGCGGCACTGACCAATTTGAAAATATTGGTTTTTAGCGACAACAACATCAGCGACCTGTCGCCTCTCAAAGGGCTGACCAATTTGACAGCCTTGGCTTTGGGCGACAACAACATCAGCGACCTGTCGCCCCTTCAGGTGCTGCCCAAGTTGACAAACTTGAGTTTTAGCGACAACAACATCAGCGACCTGTCGCCTCTCAAGGGGCTGTCCAATTTGACAATCTTGCATTTGGGCGGCAACCGGATCAGCAATCTGTCCCCTCTCGCGGGGTTGACCAATTTGGAAGACCTGTGGTTGTACGAGAACAACATCAGCGACCTATCGCCTCTCAACGGGTTGATTGCGTTGACGAGATTGTATTTGGATGACAACAACATCAATGACCTGTCTCCCCTCAAGGCGTTGACCAAGTTGGATGACTTGAGGCTGGGCGGCAACAACATCAAAGACCTATCCCCTCTCATGGGGCTGACCAAGTTGACAGACTTATCGTTGAGCGACAACAACATCAGCGACCTCTCTCCCCTCAACGGGTTGACCAATTTGACAGACTTATCGTTGAGCGACAACAGGATCGGCGATTTGTCACCCCTCGCGGGGTTGGTCAAATTGGTATACTTGGATGTGCTTTCCAACGACGTTAGCGAGCTGTCACCCCTCAAGGGGCTGACCAAGTTGGAATACTTGGCGTTGGGTTCCAACAACATCAGCGACCCAACACCCCTCAAAGCGCTGACCACTTTGGCATTCTTGGATTTGCATTTCAACAACATCAGCGACCCCTCCGCCCTCAAGGGGCTGACCAATTTGGAAGCCTTGGTTTTATACGGCAACCCTCTCACCCAAGCGCAGATCGACGTACTGCAACAGGCGCTACCGAAGTGCGACATTCTCTTTTAACGTAAACGCCGCCCGCCCCGGCGACGCCCGCGTGAGGGGCGATGTTGGGGCGGGCGGTGTTGTTTTGTGTTTCTTTTACTGGCCGCCCTCCGCCGGGACGAGGGTGGCTTCGGCGATGTGGGCGGGTTCGACGATGTTCCCTTGGGCCACGCTTTCGGGGTCGAGCCAATCATGGGCCCAGTTGGCGGTCTGGCCGCTGTCGGCCTGGCGCTGGATTTCGGCGTAATAGTCCGCCGCCGAGAGGTCGGTGTCGGGGAA
This sequence comes from Oscillospiraceae bacterium, assembly GCA_031289065.1. Lineage (GTDB taxonomy): Bacteria > Bacillota > Clostridia > Oscillospirales > UBA929 > JAIRTA01. Next base: position 2,428 of record JAITQI010000095.1, on the reverse strand, counting down.
GGTCCAGATGAGCTGGCCGGTTTCGTCGATGAACAGCCGCTCCACGCACCAGATGCCGCCCGGGCCCTGTTTGACCGGCTGGGACAGGACATAGGTGTTCTTGGTGCCGTTGATCAGCGTCATTTTGTACAGCAGGTGTTCCCCGAGGTAGGTGTAGGCCGGGGCGTAGACCGCCGCCTGATGGTCGTAAGGCGCGAGGCCGTTGTCGGCGATGAAAGCGGCGACAATGTCGCCCACCTGTTCGCTCAGGGCGCGGTAGAGGGGATCGACGCTTTGGACGTCGGTGGGGGTTTCCACGCTGTAGTAGTAGTCGGCGTCCCGGGCGAAATGGTACACGCCGCCCATTTGGTCTGTCCCCGGGAAATAGTGCTCGAACTCCGCTTGGGTGCTGCGCACGATGCTGAGGATGTACGCGTTCCCCGGCCAGGTTTCCCCGGTGGCCGCGTTGTAGTATTCGTTGGCGTAGATCACGGTCACAACGGACGGGCGCTGATAGGCGTCGTTGGTGAAGATCACGTTGTCTTTGAAGGCGATGGGCAGGCGAAGGGTGTAGCCCTGGGTTTCGTAGAGGTACGTCTCCGGGGCGGCGGGGGGCGAGGCGGAGCTCTCCGGATTGGCCTGAGGTGTCGCCGGGGCGCAGCCCGCGCCCAGCACAATCGCCGCGCCGGCGACCGTGACCAGGAGCGCGGCGGCCAGGGCGACCGCCAGGCGGGTGGTTTTTTTATGTGTCATAATGGCGCGCAACCTTTCTTTGAGGGATTTCTTCTCTTCGCACATGGTGGTGGCCAGGACGGCCCGGGGGGTTGGGGGCGCGGCGGCAAAGGTGATCAGCGTTTCGCCGTAGGACTGCCGCCCCTGGGGGTCCATTCGGCGGATGACCGCCTCGTCGCAGGCCAGCTCGCAGGCTCTGTCTGTCTCCCCCCGGGTCAGCCACACCAGGGGGTTGAACCAGTGCAGCGAGCAGGCCAGGACACCCGCCCACTTGACCAGGACGTCTCGCCGCCGGTCATGGATGAGCTCATGGCTCAGGATACCGGCGATCTGCGCCCGGCTGTATGTCCGCACCGGCAGGACAATCGTCGGGCGGAACAGGCCCATCAGCATGGGGGTATAGGCGGCGGCGCTCCGGTACAGGCCGGGCACCCGACGGCCGGTGCCGTCGCTGCAGAGGGCGGCGAGGAGCGCTGTTTCTTCCGGTCGGGCCGGGCTTCGGCCGCGTTTGACCCGGCGGGTGAACCGCACGTATCCCAGGAGGTTGACCCCCAAAACCAGGGCCGCCCCGAAGGGATAGACGAAAAACAGGAGGGTGGAGAGAAGGGCGGCGGCTTCGGGGGCGCGCTGGACGGGGGATGGGACGGTCTGCCCCTGTTGGAGGCGGTCGCGGGTTTCCTCCACGGTGACGGCGTACTGTTCCACCGCATTGTAGATGAGGGCGGCGGGGGCGCGGGCGGTCGTCGCGGCGGCGGCGGACGGAGCCGGGAGGACGACGAGCTTCGAGAAGGGGATGAGCAGCGCCGCGAGGACAATGAGCCACTGATAGTATTGCGCGGCTTTGGGGAGGCGGTTTTTGACCAGGGGTTTCAGCGCGAACAGGAGCAGCGCGGCGGCGCTCCCGCTGGCCGACATGACCAACAGCGCTCGCATGAAGTCGTTCCAGACGTCATTCATCCTGTTCGCCGCCTTCCGCTTTGAAAAAGGCCCGCAGCTCGGCGATGTCCCCGTCGGACAGGGTTCCCCCCCGGCGCAGGGCGGCGACCAGCTTCATGGCGCTGCCGTCGAACACCCTGTCCAGAAAGGCCGGGACTTCGGCGCGGACGTATTCCTCTCGGCTGACGTTCGCGGTGTACAGGACGACGTAGTGTTCCTGGGCGGCTACCGAGCCCTTTTCGCACAGGCGGCGCAGCAGGGTTTGGATGGTGGACTTGTTCCAGTCGGTGCCGACCTCCAGTTCGGTGCGTATCTCCTTGAAGGACAGCGGGCGGTTCTCCCGCCAGAGAATTTTCATAATTTCCAGTTCGGCGTCGGTGATGGGCTTGACCATCGTGATTCCCCCTTCGGCTTGTTTGTTTGGTTTACCCTTGTGATTTATATATTACACTTGTAATACGCGTATGTCAAGAGGTATACGTGAAATATTTTTGGGGGACTGGGAAAATATTTTGCGGGCTGGCAAAGCCCTTGCAATTCCCCGCCAAATGTGCTATCATATTTTGGCGCGAGTGCGCAATCCTCACATCCGGTTACCGTGGCTGCCGTGTGTCCCGCGTTTGCGGGGTGGCGGCCTTGGGATGAAACCGGGTGGCGGCGCGTCGGAATGTTCGGCGCGACAACAAAATTTTAGGAGGCATACTATGGCAGTCGTATCCATGAAGCAGTTGCTGGAGGCGGGCGTCCACTTCGGACACCAAACCCGGCGCTGGAACCCCAA
>JAITQI010000094.1 GCA_031289065.1 Oscillospiraceae bacterium | reverse complement strand
ACCAGGGAGGAAAAGGGCACCCCCTTTTTGGCGCTGATGATGGCCTCGGCCAGGCCGGTGGGGATCATCTCCTTGTGGAAGGTGACCACCGCCAGATAGAAGGCGGGCAGCAGCAGGGTGAGGAGCATGGCGGCGTAGCGCAGCAGGGTGACAAAGGAGGCGGCGGCGCTCTGCCGGGCGAAGTCCTCGGGGGATTTCATCAGTTGCGCGAAGGTCACCGGCATCAGATAGCCGAAGGGCAGCCCGTCCACCAGCAGGCCCGCCTGCCCGCCCGCCAGCCCGGCGCAAAACCGGTCGCACCGTTCGGTGTTCAGCGTCAGGGGAAACAGGGCGGTCTTCTCGTCGGCCAAATGCTCCTCGATGTCCTGCGCCATGAGCACCGCGTCCACGTCCATGGCGTCGATCCGGCGGCGCAGCTCGGCCACCAGCGCCGGGTCGGTCAGCCCCTCGATGTGTAGAAGGGACACGGTGGTCTCGGTCTGACGCCCCACCGTCGTTTCGGTGATCCGCAGGTCGGGGGTGCGCACCCGGCGGCGCACCAGCCCGGTGTTGGCCCGGACGTTTTCCACAAACCCCTCCTTGGCCCCTTTGATGACGGTTTCGTCGCTGGGCTCGCTGACCCCCCGGCTGGGAAACCCTTTGGCCTCAAAGCAGAGGGCCTTTTCCACCCCGGGCACCAGCAGCACCGCCGACCCCCGGATGGCGTCCCCCACCGCCTCGTCCATGGTGTCCCGCACCTGGCAGGAGAAGTTGTACACCCCGCCCCCGGCGATGCGGTCAAACAGCGCGGCGGCGTCCCGGCAGCCGGTCAGCAGGGGGTGCTGGGTCAGGGGCCGGGCCACCGCCTCGGTCACCCAGACGCCGGACACGGCCCCGTCCACGAAAAACAGGGCGGCCCGCCCCTCCCCCCGGGCCCCCACCAACAGATCCCGGCGCACCAGATCGGAGCTGCCCCCGAACGCCTGGGTAAACCCCTCCGCCGTCAGGGGCTGGGTCAGCTTGCGTTCCGGACGGGGATGGTGGGGCACCCCCCCGTCCGCCTTCTTTCGAGAAAACAGAGACATGCGAACCCCTCCCCTCATGTAATGGCCATAGTATCCGGCGGCCGCGGGGGTTTTATACCGCGAGGCGCAAGAAAAAACGCGCCGTCGCACCCACGGAACCGAAGTCCCGTCGATACGGCTGCGCGTTGCGTCGCCCGTGTTGCGGTTCCTATTTTTCCACCGTCACACCAGGTTCTCTGCCTTCGGCCAGGGCCCGGGCCGCCGCGTAGGCCGCCGCCCGTTTGTAGTCCTGGTTCCAGCGGTTGACCAAAATGTGGTCGAAAATAACCGCCCCGGTGTGTCGGCAGAAGCGATCCATCTGATCCAGACAGGTCAGCCCGCCGCCCCCGGAACCCCCCGGGGAGGCGATGAGCAGCACCGGTTTGCCCGCCAGAACGCCCTGCCCCCGCATGGCGTTGTCACAGCGGCGCAGGCGGTCGAGGAAGCTCTTGAGCCCTTCGGCCATCTCCCCCCAGTACACCGGCGTAACGAGACACAGCCGGTCGGCCGCCCCGACCCGGGCCTGGGCCTCGTCAAACCCATCCCCGCCGAAGGCGCACCGTCGCGCCTTCAGGCAGGTCCCCCACCCGTCGCCGCACACATGACACCGCGCCAGCTCGGCCACAGTAAGCGTTTCCGCCGCGCCCCCGCCGTCAACAACCCCCCGCCGCACCTCGTCAACAACCGAAGCGCACAACCCATCCGCCTTAGGATTCCCCGAAACAATCAAAAACACAACAACCACCCTTTCAAAAATACCGTATTAATCGGCCCCAAAAGGCCCCTCGCCCCTTTCAATTGTCCCCTGTCAACTGTCAATTGAAAACCGTCCCGCATATGCTAAACCGACGCCATATCTCATCGGAAAAGGAGCTTCGCACATGGAGTATTTCACCCCATCCCAGGCGGGCGTGTCCCGCAGAGGGACCGAAACCGCCCCCGCCGTGCCGGTCAATCCCAGCACGGTGCCCGGTCAGTTCCCGCTCCCCCCGGCGGTTGGCCGCGCCGCCAGGCCCGCCCCGACGGTCACAACCCCCGCCGTCACAGCCCCCGAGCTGCTGCCCCCCGCCGATCTGTCCGGGGAAACACAGGCGCCGCCGTCCACCGCGCTGATGCCCCTCCCGCCGCGAGGCGGCCCCGTCATCCGGCCCCTCCTCGGCCCGAGCAGTGCCTTTGACGAACAAATGACCGGCGAAACGCCGCCCTCGGGCAGCGCTTACGCGATGTATCCTCTCCCCGGGGACGCGCCTCTGCCTATCGCCTCCCCCCTCTACGGGCCGGGCTTTTTGCGGGGCCAAATCGGCCGGGTCATCCGGGTGGAGACCCTCGACGGCGGCGCGCTACACAGCCGCATCGGCCGCCTGATCCAAGTCGGCGCGGATTTCCTGCTGCTGCGGTGCCTCGACGGCAACCTGCTGATGTGCACCCTGCCCGCCACGCGGTTTGTCACCATCGTCCCCGGGTCTGAACTGGATTTGTGACCCCCGGACAAAAACGAGAGAGGAGACGGGGACGGCGGCGCCCTGTCTTCTCTCTCGTTTTCCCTCTTTCATCCGTTCCCTTATCCCGCCTGTTGCACATGGGGGGACTGTCGGCGTTTGGCGGTTTTGCGCTGGGTTTTGCCCTTGCGGCGTCTCCGTTCGGCCCGCTGGCTTCGGGCTTCCGATTTCCGCTTGGCCTTACGGAGCTTGCGGCGGGACACCTTCCGGCCCTTCAGGCGGCGGGCGGAGCCCTTGACCCGCAGGCGCTTGGATGTTTGACGCAGGGCGGCGCCGGTTTTGCGGGTGAGGCTTTTTGTCCGGGTCTTGACCGTGTCCATCATGGCCTTGCCCTTGAAGGAAAACCGCCGCTCGGTGCCGGACAGCAGACGTTTGATGTTGTCCCGGTGCATGACCGCGATGAGCAACGTGATGACCGCCGACAGCGCTGTCAGCACAAGGGCTTCCCGCCCTTCCCCCCGGTGGGATAGATACATGCCCGCCGGTACGGCGGCGGCGGCCAGAAGGGAGCCCAAGGACACCCACCGGGTCACCAGCACGACCAGCGCGAAAAGGGCCAGGGCGGCGAGGCACACCCGCCAGTCCACGCAGGCCACAACGGCCGCCGTGGTCATGACCCCTTTGCCCCCCTTAAACCGGTAAAAAACCGGGAAAATATGCCCCAAAATGCAGAACACACCGGCCAGCAGACGGCCCACGTCTCCGCTCCCCGCGCCCTGAAGCAGCAGATAGCCGAACCCCACCGCCGCCGCTCCCTTGCCCAGGTCGAGCAGGGTGACAAGCACGGCCCATTTTTTCCCCATGATCCGCAGGGCGTTGGTCGTCCCGGCGTTGCCGCTGCCGTAGCGGCGTATGTCAATTTTGAGAAACGTCTGGGAGACAAGGAGAGAACCGTTCACGCTCCCCAACAAATAGGCGACCAGCGCCACCAACCCAAGCCACCACCACTGCATACCCACAACATCTCCAGACGTTAAAAGTTACAAAAACAAAACAAAAACAAAAAAAGAAAGACCCTCACCAATTCTACATTGTCCCTTGTCCCTTGTCAATCGTCAATGATTCGTCAAGTGTCGCCGCCGCTCTCGCCTCTCTGCCGCACCGTCAGGCGGACAGGCGCGGCGTTCAGGCTGAAGGCGGCGCGGATTTGGTTTTCCAGGTACCGCTGGTAGGAGAAGTGAAACAGGCGGGCGTCGTTGACAAAGGCCACGAAATGGGGGGGCTCAATGCCGACCTGGGTCATGTAGAAGACCTTGAGGCGGCGGCCCTTGTCGGTGGGGGGCTGCACCCGGGCCTGGGCGTCGGCCAGCACGCTGTTGAGCTGCCCGGTGGTGATCCGCATGCGGCTCTGATCGTGGACGAAGTTGATTTCCCCGAAGAGCTTCTCAACCCGCTGACCGGTCAGCGCCGAGAGAAACAGCACCGGCGCATAGGGCATAAACGCAAGCCGCTCCTTGATTTCTCGTTTTTGGGAACTCATGGTGTGCTCGTCTTTCTCCACCAGATCCCACTTGTTGACCACGACGACGGACGGTTTTCCGGCCTCGTGAGCCAGGCCGGCCACCTTGGTATCCTGCTCGGTGACCCCCTCGATGGCGTCGATGAGAATCAGGCAGACGTGGGCGCGCTCAATAGCCATTTTGGCGCGAAGGACGCTGAAATATTCCACCGCCTCGCTGACCCGGGCCCGGCGGCGCATCCCGGCGGTGTCCACAAAGACATATTTGCCGTAGGCGTTTTCAAAGGCGGTGTCCACCGCGTCCCGGGTGGTGCCCGGAATGTTGCTGACGATGACCCGCTCCTGGCCCAAAATGCGGTTGACCAGGGAGGATTTGCCCACGTTGGGCTTGCCGATGACCGCCACCCGGATGGCCTCTCCCTCGGCCCCGACGTCGGCGTCCTGCCGGGGGAACAGGGCCACGCAGGCGTCCAGCATATCCCCGGAACCCAGCCCGTGGAGGGCTGACACCGGATAGGGCTGCCCCAGCCCCAGGTTGTAAAACTCGAACAGCCCGGGGTCGTCGGCCCCCACCGAGTCGGCCTTGTTCACCGCCAGCACCACCGGCCGGCCGGCCCGGAGCAGCATTTGGGCCACGTCCTGATCCGAAGCGGTCAGGCCGGTTTTCAGGTCGGTCAAAAACAGGATGACGTCGGCGTGATCGATGGCGATCTCGGCCTGACGGCGCATGAACCGCAGAATCTCGTCGTCGGCCCGGGGCTCGATGCCGCCGGTGTCCACCAGGGAAAACACCCGCCCGGCCCACTCGCAGTCGGCGTACAGCCGATCCCGGGTCACGCCCGGCGTGTCCTCGACGATGGCCAGCCGCTGCCCGGTCAGCTTGTTGAACAGCAGGGACTTGCCCACATTGGGCCGCCCCACGATGGCGACGATGGGTTTGGACATAAGAAACGCCCCTTTTCAGAAGTCAGAGGACAGGCGCGGGAGGAGCGGCGCCCGCGTTCTCTGCAGCGACGGGCCGCGTTTTCATACCCCCAGAACCGCCGCCGCGAAGGCGCCGCCGTCCACGGGGACAATGTCCACCGCCGCGCCGATGGCTTGGGCGAGATCGGCGGGGGTGAGGTCGTCCAGGAACACATCCCCCCCATGGCGAAGCATGGAGGCCGGGAGGAGAACCCGGGCGCCGGTCACATGCCCGTCCAGGGCGGCGATGAGGTCCCGGCCGCACAGCAGACCCGCCACGTCCACCCGGTCGCCGAACAGGCGGTTGGGGGCGGCGACCACATCCCAGACCAGGCCCGGCACTCGCTCGGACAGCTTGTCCAGCAGACCCCTTAGGAAGGGGGCGGCGGCCAGGCCGGTGGCCACGGTGACGGGCGGCGGGGCGGGGACGCTGTCCGGCAGGGCGTCCAGGGCGGCGTCGAATTCGGCGGCGAAGGAGGCCATCAGGCCCACGCCGTTTTCCAGTTGGGGATAGCCGTCGTAGTCCTCTTCCCCGGGCAGGGGAAGCCCGGCCAGCAAATACAGCTCGTCGGCGGCGTACACCACCCCCAGGCCGGTTGCCCGCCGGAGGGCGGCGGCCTTGTCCCGCACCAGAGCGACGGTTTGGGCGGCCTCGTCTCTATGGAAGGGCCGCAAAGGATACAGCCCCTCCCGCCACCGGGTCAGCCCCACCGGCACCACCGACACATCCCCCACCGCCGGGAACAGAGCGGACAGATCGTCCAGCGTCCGGGCCAGCGCCGCCCCGTCGTTGAGGCCGGGGCAGACCACCACTTGGGCGTGCATTTGGATGCCCCGGGCGGCCAGGGTTTGCATCATGGACAGACAGGCCCCCGCCGCCGGATGCCCCACCAGCCGGACGCGCAAATCCGGGTCGGTGGCGTGCACCGAGATGTGTAGGGGGGAGATCCGTTGGGCGAGAATGCGTTGGAACTCGTCCGGGGCGAGGTTGGTCAGGGTGATGTACTGCCCCAGCAGGAAGGACAGGCGGGCGTCGTCGTCCTTGAAATACAGGCTGCGCCGCAAGCCCGGGGGCAGCTGGTCGATAAAACAGAACAGGCATTGGTTTTCACAGGCCCGCTGGTTGTCCATGAGATAGGTCTCAAAGGTCAGCCCCAGGTCCTCCCCCTCGCCTTTGCGCAAGGTCACCGTCCGCTCCGCCCCCGCCGCGTCCCGCACCACGAGGGTCAGCCGGGCGTCATAGGTGTAAAACCGGTAGTCCAGCACATCGCGAACAGGCCGCCCCGCCGCCGACACCAGGATGTCCCCGGTCTTCAGCCCCGCCCGCGCCGCCGGCGACCCAACCTCCACCCCAACGATCAGGGACATACGGGGGACCTCCCTCCGGCGTCGGCCATTGTCAACCGCCTTGTTTGTCCAGCACAACAGGGGCGGAGATTCCTCCGCCCCTCGTGGTCAACCGTACACAACCGGTTGTTGGTTACTTTTTCGCCTTCGCGTCCTCCAGCTTGAGAACCTCGCGGCCGTTGTACGTGCCGCAGGCTTTGCACACCCGGTGGGTCAGCTTGAGCTCGCCGCACTTGGGGCAGGCCACCAGCGTGGGCGCGTCCATCTTCCACACCGCGCTGCGGCGCAAGTGTTTGCGCTGTTTGGACGTTTTCTTCTTGGGTACCGCCATGAAAAACACCGCCTTTGGGTCATATAGAATCGAATCGGAATCGCAAAACCGCTACGTGAAGAACGCCTTCAGCGCCGCCAGGCGCGGGTCGATATCGCCGGGAGGGCAGGCGCAGGGGCCCTCGTTGAGGTTGCGTCCGCACTGGGGGCAGAGGCCCCGGCAGTCTTCCCGGCACAGATGCTTGGCGTCCATGGACAGGATGAGGGCCGGGATGAGCGCTTCGTCCAAGTCGATGCCGTCCTCCCGGATGAGGAGAATTTCATCATCCGAAGGGCCTTCCACCGTTTCGGCCAGCACCGCTTCCACCGGCAACGCCAAGGGCGCCCGATAGGGCTCGGCGCAGCGGTCGCAGGTCAGGTGCAGTGTGGAGGTCAGGGTGGCGCTCAGGACGAGCATCCCCGCCGTGTTGGTCACCCCGCCGACGGCCTCGATGGGCTCGGCAAAGGGGCGGCCAAAGGGGAACGCCATATCCGGCAAGGAAAGACGGTAAGAAAAAGGCGCCGACGCGCCCGGCTGGTCGATCACGCCCCGCAAATCCAGCCACATCGCCGTTCACCTCCATCAGGCGGACGGAAGCCGGAAACCGGCGGCGAAAGAACGTCCCCCTCGCGCAAAGTGTCGATGAATATTATACCTGTATCGGAGCGGTTTGTCAAATGCTTTTTATACGCCTTTGTATTTTCGCCGGGTAGCCAGTCCGCCCCGGAGATGGCGTTCGGCCTTGTTCTCCTCCAGCACGTCCTTCACCCCCAGGTACAGCCCCCGGTTATACTGCTGCAAACGCTCGGAAAGATCCTTATGTACGGTGCTTTTCGAGATCCCGAACTTTTTGGCGGCGGCTCGAACCGTCGCCTTGTTCTCTATGATGTAAACCGCCACATTGCAGGCGCGCTCCTCGATATTTCCCTTCACATGTGCGACCTCCCCATGCGTTTGCGGCGCGTTGGCCCCGCAAATCTTGGACGCAATGCCCCCACGCCCCTCGGCGGGCCCTCCGGTTCGCCCCGGACGGCGCGGGCAATTTGCGCTTCCACAGCCATGTATATGCGGGCCTCACAGGGGATATTTCCCCAAAAATCAGACGGCTTGGGCGCTCAGAGCGCAACGGGGGAAAGAGGCGGGCCGACATTTGCCCCTTTATCGTGACCGACGGCCCCTCGCAGGGCGGCGGCGTCCTTGCCGACGGGTAAAAGCCGCCGTTATCCCTGCAAGTCACAGGTGAATAAGAACTTTTTTCGCCTTTTTTCCCGCGAAACCCGTTTCCCTCCTTGCGCAACTGTCGCCAAAGGGATATACTATATCCTGTGTTGTATATTTTCAGGGAAACAAAATGGAGGGGTTTGAGATGAAACGATCGACCCTTTGTCTCTGCGCGGCCATCTGTCTGCTGGCCGGAAGTCTGTCCGGGTGCGCGAAAGGCAACCCCGAGGCGGAGCCCCCGGCAGTGCCCTCGGTTACGCCCACCCCGTCCCCCACGCCCACGCCGCCGCCCATTAAAAACCCGGCGGGCGGAACGGTGTCAACCCGGTTCAACCCCCCCGCCGGGTACGCCCGGATCGAGCTGGAACCGGGCGGATTTGGGGCCTATCTCCGGGAACTGCCCCTGAAAGTGGACGGCGCCCCCGTGTTGCTCCTCGGCGGGCAGGTGCGGGACGGCGCCCCGGCGGCGGCGACCCTGCGGATGGAGATTGCCGCCACCGACCATCAGGAGGGCACCGACGCCCTCATCCGTCTCCGGGCGGAATACCTCTATCAGAGCGAACAGACCGACGTCATCAGCTATCACTTCCTGTCCGGCTTTGCCTGCGCCTTCTCCAAGTGGAGCGACGGGTACCGGATCCGGGAGCTCGACATCCGCCGGGTGGAGTGGCAGCAAAGGGCCGAGCCCTCCGCCACCTACGGGGAATTGCTCTCCTATCTGAACACGCTGTTTCTGTACGCCAACGCCGCCTCCCTGTCCGACGAACTCCTCCGGGTGAGCGACCCCCGCCCCGGGGACGTTTTTGTCAACAGCAAATCCGGCGGCGTCATGATTATGGACATGGCCCAAAACCCCGCCGACGGCGAACAGGTTTTCCTGCTGGCCCAGTCCCGCATTCCCACCCAGGAGATTTACCTCCTGCGCAACGACAGCCGCCCGGACATCTCCCCCTGGTATGACGTCAACCAAGCCGCCGCCCTGATCACCGCCGAAGGCGGCGTCTTCGCGTGGACCGACCTGGGCCGCTTTGACGAGATGGTGGGCGGCTGACCCGTTTTGGCCGGGGCGGATCGTTTTTTTGCCGGAGCCCCTTGAAGAGGCGCGTCCCATGAGGTATAATGGGAGAAGAAAACACCACATTTTTACATAGCGTGGTGCCCTATGAACAATGGGGGAAATCCTCGGTCCGCTGGCGCGACTGAACGGGCGGTTTGACCGCCTGGAGACCCATGCGGGCCCCGCGCCGCTCACCCTTTTTGTCTGTCCCGCGGGGCCTGGTTTTGCTGGCCGGGCCCCGTTTGCGTATCGGCAAACCATGACCCATTTCGCCACAGAAAGCCGGGGTGCCCTTGTCTTTTTGCGCGCAAGCCAAACAGGAGCTGTGCCGCCTGTCTGTGGGACGGCACTGCTGCGTCAGGGCCGAGGTTTACGGCGCCCTGCTGTTCGGGTACGCCTTCCGGCCGGACGAGGTGCGGGTGGTCACCGAGAACGGGGCGCTGGCCGCCCGGCTGAAGCTGCTGTTCGGGCGGCTGTTCGGGTTTGATTTCGACCAGCGGGCCGGCCGCCCGGACGTGGGCAAACACACCCTTGTCCTCTCCGACCGGGGCAAACTCGCCGCCCTGTTTGAGACCTTCGGCTATGGCGGCTCCCCCGACGTGGCCCTCCACCTCAACAACGCCGTGTTGGAAAACGACTGCTGCGCCGCCGCGTTTTTGCGGGGAGCCTTTCTCACCGGCGGCTCGGTGACCGACCCCGAAAAAAAATATCACCTGGAGCTGGGCACCCCCCGGGCCCATGTGGGCCGCGAGACCATCACCCTGCTCCGGGAGATGGATTTTGCCCCTTCCCTCACCGCCCGGGCCGGGCACACGGTGCTCTACCTCAAGGCCAGCGAGCAGATCGAGGATTTCCTGACCACGGTGGGCGCCTCCCAAGCCGCCCTCGCCCTCATGGAGACCACGGTGGAAAAGGACCTGCGCAACCGGATCAACCGCAAAGTCAACTGCGAGACGGCCAACCTCTCCAAGACGGTGGAGGCCGCCATGCGCCAAACCGAGGCCATCCGGCGGCTGCGGGAAAGCCCCCTGTGGGAAACCCTCCCCGCTCCCCTCCGGGAGACCGCCGACATGCGCCTGGCCCACCCCGAGGAACCCCTGGCCGAGCTGTGCGCCCTCTTCGACCCGCCCCTGGGCCGGTCGGGCCTCAACCACCGGCTGCGGCGGCTCCGGGAACTGGCGGAGGATCGATAAAATCTGCGACAGGGAGGAATCCCCCTTGGCGAAAAAACAGACTAAACGCCGGGCGCGGCGGGTGTTGGACGAGTTCAAGAGCTTCGCGGTCAAGGGCAACGTGGTGGATTTGGCGGTGGGCGTCATCATCGGCGGGGCCTTCGGAAAAATCACCACCTCTCTGGTGGGCGACGTGTTCATGCCCCTGGTGGGCACCCTGCTGGGCGGCGTGGACTTTTCCCAGCTCAATCTCACCCTGCCCTCGATGTGGCCCGAAAAAGAGCCGGTGTCCCTCAACCTGGGCAACTTTGTGAGCACTGTGGTGGATTTCGCCCTCATCGCCGTCTGCGTGTTTTTCCTGGTCAAAATCGTCGGCATCCTCCGCCGCAAAGCCACCGCCGACTCACAACCCCCCGCGCCGCAGCAACCTCCCCCACCAACCCCCGAAATCCTCCTCCTCGCCGAAATCCGCGACTTGTTAAAACAACAAACAAATGCGCCCCGCACCCCCTAATTGTCAATTGTCCATTGTCAACTGTCAATTGTCCGTCAATTGTCCATTGACGTGAAAGGAGCCATCATGGAGCAGCGCAAAACCGAGCGTGTGGAGATGGTGACCCTCAACCGGCCCGGGGTGTTGGGCCGGGTGGTCGGGCACATCCGGCGGGAAGGGTGGAACATCATCCGCCTGGAGGCCGACGAGATCGCCCCGGGCACTTCCCGGATGGTCATCCACATCGAGGGCGCGCACACCAAGCTGGCCCAAGTGCTGGACCGCCTGCTGGGGCTGGACTGCGTTGTGAGCATCCAAATGACCCAAAACGGGGTGCCGGTGGAGCGCCTCCGGCCCCGGGAGACGGCAGGCCCGGCCCCGGAGGCCGACGCGCCCCAAAAAGCGCCCCCCAAACCCGCCGGGGCCAAGCGGGTGCTGGCCGTCAACCCCGGCTCCTCCTCCACCAAATTCGCCGTCTATGACGACGAGACCCCCGTCCTCAGTCAGACCCTCCAGGAATCCGAAGCCACCGCCCTCGGCCCGGTGCTGGGGCAAAAGGAAGCCCGCCGGGACGGTATCCTGGCCCGCCTGGCGGCGGCGGGCATCCCCCTGTCCTCCCTGGACGCGGTGGTGGGGCGGGGCGGGCTGCTCAAGCCCATCGAAAGCGGCACCTACCTCATAGGCCGCCGTATGCTGGAGGATTTGCAGACCGCCGCCGCCGCCATCCACGTCTCCACCCTGGGCGCGGTTATCGCCGCCGAAATCGCCCAGGGGCTGGGCATCCCCGCCTTCGTGGTGGACCCGGTGGTGGTGGACGAGATGGACCCCAACGCCAAACTCACCGGAATGCCCGGGGTGGAGCGCTCCAGCGTGTTCCACGCCCTCAACCAGAAGGCGGTGGCCCGCCGGGTGTCCGCCGCCCTGGGCAAGCCCTACGAAAACGCCCGGCTCATCGTGGCCCACCTGGGCGGCGGCATCACCGTGGGAGCGCACCGATACGGCCGGGTCATCGACGTCAACGACGCCCTGTCCGGCGAGGGCCCCTTCACGCCGGAGCGGGCGGGGGGCATCCCCGCCTTGCCCCTGATCGGCATGTGTTTTTCCGGCGAATACACCGAACATGAAATGGTGGAAAAAGTGACCCGTCTGGGGGGCGTCCGCGCCTATCTGGGGACGGGCGACCTGCGCGTCGTGCAGAAAATGATCTACGACGGGGACGAGTTCGCCGCCCTGGTGCTGGATTCCATGGCCTATCAGGTGTCCAAGGAGATCGGGGCCATGACGGCGGTGCTGGAAGGCCTGGTGGACGCCATCGCCCTCACCGGCGGCCTGGCCCATTCCACCCGCTTCACCGGGGCCATCAAACAGCGGGTGGACAAACTCGCCCCGGTGCACGTCTTCCCCGGCGAGGACGAGCTCACCGCCCTCAGCGGCGGCGCCCTGCGGGTCCTCCGAGGCGTGGAGGCGGCGGCGGCGTACAATTGACAGTTGATTATGTTTACGCAAAACGGGGCCCCGCCATTCGGCGGGGCCTCGTTTCTTGTTTCCTGTTATTCTTGGGGTTCGGCTTGCGCTTTTTGGCGGCGGCCCGCTGTTTTTTCTTTGGCCAGCCGCCAGCCGGTGACGAGGCCGGTAAGGGCCAGGAGGGTCAGGGCGAACAGGACATAGTACCCCGCCCGCATGGACATCTCCAGCACCGTCCCCGACTGCCCCGGCCACGTGTCCCCCGCCGTGTTCTGGATGGTGAACATCAGAGCCACCAAGAAACCC
>JAITQI010000029.1 GCA_031289065.1 Oscillospiraceae bacterium | reverse complement strand
AAAATGCTCTTTTCGGTCAAGACAACTATATCATATCACAGGGAAATCTTGGTGTCAATGATTTTGTATAAAAAATTGACAGCCACGGAACCGCCGCCGCGCGATTTTTGGCCCGGGGGGCTGGATTTTCCCGATGGGACGCGATATAATGAATGGGTTCTTTGCGCGACGGAGAAACCCGAGAGCCAGAGTGAGGATGTGCGTGTTATGAGAGAACGGTTGGCGGCCATTGGCCGCGAGGCGTCGGAGGCGTTGGCGGGGGCCGCTTCGCCGGGGGAGATCGAAGCGCTGCGGGTGCGCTATTTGGGCAAAAAAGGCGCGCTGACCGCCGTGCTGCAAACGCTGGGAACTCTTCCGGCGCAGGAGCGGCCTGTCGTCGGGCAGTTGGCCAACGAGATACGGGCCGATTTTGAGCGCCGGGCCGGGGCGCGGGCCGCCGCGCTGGAGGCCGCTCTGCTGGAGGCCAGCCTGAAGGCCGAGACGCTGGACGCGACCTGGCCGGGGCAGGCTTTCCCGTTGGGGCACACCCACCCCATGACGCTGGTGCTGGACGAGGTCAAGGACATCTTCACCGGCATGGGCTTCACGGTGGCCGAGGGGCCGGAGGTGGAGACGACGTGGTACTGCTTCGACGCCCTCAACACCGACGTCAACCACCCCGCCCGGGATCGGCAGGACACCTTTTACGTGACGGACGACGTCATCCTGCGCACCCAGACCTCGTCGGTGCAAATTCGGCACATGCTGGCGCACAAGCCGCCCATCCGGATCATTTCGCCGGGGCGGGTGTACCGCAAGGACGAAGTGGACGCCACCCATTCGCCGATGTTCCACCAGATCGAGGGGCTGGTGGTGGACAAGGGGATCACCATGGGGCACCTCAAAGGGACGCTGGACACCCTCATGAAGGCCATTTACGGCCCGGAGACGGTCACCCGCTTCCGGCCCCACCATTTCCCCTACACCGAGCCGTCGGCCGAGGTGGATATCCGCTGTTACATGTGCGGCGGCGAGGGCTGTCGGGTGTGCAAGGGGGAGGGCTGGATCGAGTTGCTGGGTTGCGGGATGGTACACCCGAAGGTGCTGTCCCTGTGCGGCATCGATCCGGAGGTTTACTCCGGCTTCGCGTTCGGCATCGGCTTGGAGCGCATTACCCTGGGCCGGTTCGCCATCGACGACATGCGGCTGCTGTTTGAAAACGATCTGCGTTTTTTAGCGCAGTTCAGATAGCGGAAGTCGGCGGTCAAACGGCATGGGCCGGATGTAAAAAACGGGGGCTTGGATTGTGAAACTGTCTTTGGAATGGCTGTCCGAATTCGTGGACACCGGGGTTTCCCCGAAGGAATATATCGCGGGCATGACGCTCTCCGGCTCCAAGGCGGAGGGCCTGGAGGAACACGGCGCGGACATTGTCCGGGTCGTGGTGGGGCATGTGCGGTCCGTCGAGCCCCATCCCAACGCCGACCGGCTGCGGATTTGCCGGGTGGACGCGGGGGCGGGCGCGCCGGTGCGGATCGTGACCGGGGCGGCCAACGTGGCGGCGGAGGACTGGGTGCCGGTGGCGCTGGACGGGGCCGTTCTGCCCGGCGGCAAGACCATCCGGACGGGCGAGCTGCGCGGCGTGGCCTCGGCGGGGATGCTGTGTTCGCTGGGCGAGTTGGGCTTGACCAAGGCCGATTTCCCCGAGGCGGCGGAGGACGGCATTTTTATCCTGGACAAGGAGGGGCTGACCCCGGGGCGGGACATCCGGGAGGCTCTGGGTCTGGGCGGCTATACGGCGGAGTTCGAGATCACCAACAACCGGCCGGACTGCCTGAGCGTCATCGGGCTGGCCCGGGAGAGCGCGGCCACGTTCGACAAACCGCTTACGTTGCATACGCCCGCCGTCAAGGGCGGCGGGGAAGACATTAACGGGCTGCTGTCGGTGCGGGTGGACGCGCCCGAGCTGTGTCCGCGGTACACGGCGCGGATGGTGCGGGACGTGCGGATCGAGCCGTCGCCCCGTTGGCTGCGGACGCGGCTGCGGGCGTCGGGGGTGCGGCCCATCAACAACATCGTGGACATCACCAACTATGTGATGCTGGAATACGGCCAACCCATGCACGCCTTTGACTACGCCTGTGTCCGGGACAAGACCATCGTGGTGCGCCGGGCGGCGGACGGGGAGACCCTCGATACGCTGGACGGCAAGGCCAGAGCGCTGCAGGGGGACATGTTGGTCATCGCCGACGCGGCGCGTCCGGTGGGCGTGGCCGGGGTCATGGGCGGGGCCAACAGCGAGATCACCGAAGCCACCCGGGACATCGTGTTCGAGTCGGCCAATTTTTACGGGCCCTCGGTGCGGCGCACGGCGCTGGCGCTGGGGATGCGCACCGACGCTTCCTCGCGGTTTGAAAAGGGCCTCGACCCGCTGGGTACCGTTCCGGCGGTGCAGCGGGCCTGCGAGCTGGTGGAGTTGCTGGGCGCGGGGACGGTGTGTCAGGGGCTGATCGACGTGTGCGCCGACGCGCCCGCGCCCCGCGTGCTGCCGGTGGAGTCGGAGAAAATCAACGCGCTGTTGGGCGCCGAAATCTCCGAGGGGGAGATGTACGGCTATCTGACCCGATTTGGCTTTGAGCGGGCGGACGGCGGCGTGACCGTCCCCTCCTGGCGGGCCGACGTGGAGGGCATGGCGGACTTGGCCGAAGAGGTGGCCCGGCTGTATGGGTACAACCGCATTGCGACGGCGGGGCTGTCCGGCGGGGCGCGGGGCGGGCTGAGCGGGAAACAGCGCCTGGAGCGCCTGACCCGGGAAACCTGCCGCGCCTTGGGGTACAGCGAGATTCTGACCTATTCCTTCATCGGGGCCTCCTGGTACGACGCGCTGAGCTGGACGCCGGACGATCCCCGCCGGGCCGGTGTGATCATCGAAAACCCGCTGGGCGAGGAGACGGCGGTCATGCGTGTGACGGCGCTGCCCTCGCTGCTGCGGGCGCTGGCGGCCAACGAGGCGCTGCGGGCCAAAGAGGCGCGGCTGTTCGAGCTGGCCATGACATACCGGCCGGGCGGGCCGGAGGGACTGCCCGACGAGCGGCCCATGCTGATCTTGGGCGGCTACGGCGGACTGGACTTTTACGCCCTCAAGGGGGCTGTCGAGGCGATCCTGCGCGCCCTGTGGGTGAAGGACGTCTCCTTTACGGCGGCGGGGGACGTCTCTTTCCATCCGGGGCGCTGCGCCCGTGTCGGTTGCGGGAACACGGTGTTGGGGCTTTTGGGGGAGATTCATCCGGCTACGGCGCGGGCGTTCGGAGGCGAACAGCGGCTGTACGCCGCCGAGCTGGACTTCCTCTCCCTGCTGGCCTGCCGCGCCCCGGAGGGGGTGTTCGCGCCGTTGCCGCGCTTCCCGGCGGTGACGCGGGATTTGGCGGTGGTATGCGCCGCCGACATGCCCGCCGCCCGTTTGGCGGAGGCCATCCGGCGGGGGGCGGGGGCGCTGCTGACCGAATGCCGCCCGTTTGATGTGTACACCGGGGGGCAGATCGAGGCGGGGCGCAAGAGCGTGGCCTTCGCGCTGACCCTGCGGTCGGACGAGCGGACGCTGACCGACGGGGAGGCCGACGCCGCCGTGGCCGGCGCCTTGGCCGCCCTGGCTGCGGATTGCGGCGCGGCGTTACGTGTGTGAAGTGCCGGGCGTTCCGAGAAATCCGAAAAGGCTATTTACAAAGCGGTCGGTTTTTGATATACCATAGGGGGACGGGTTGGCGGTGGGTTGGCCCGGGATCGAGATTTCGGCAGGGGAGGGCTTTGGTTTGGACGACAATACACGCAAATTCGTGTTGGACGACGACCCCGAGCAAGAGATGAAAGCCATTCTGTCCACAGTTTACAACGCATTGCTGGAGAAAGGGTATAACCCGATCAACCAGATCGTGGGTTATCTGCTCAGCGAGGATCCCACGTATATCACCAACCACCTCAACGCCCGCAGCCTCATCTGCCGGATCGACCGGGACGAGCTGTTGCAGGCGCTGGTCAAGCGCTACCTGAAATAATTTGGTAGGGGAAAGATAAATTTTTAGGGGAAGACAAACTTCGGTTTGTCTTCCCCTAAAACGATTGCGAAAAGGGCGTTTTGACGAGGCGAGCCTGTTCCGAGAGCGTTTGGAGCAGACTTTTTTTATTTGGGGGCGAATCCGGAAGCGACTGTGGCGGAAGGGATAACCGGGCATTCACGAAAAATTCACAAAAAATTCTCCCCGGATAGACGAAAAATGTTTGACAAGGGGTAACAGGTGTGTTACAATTTGGTTACAAAATGGTGATAAATCAGTAACGAGGAGGGACGGCATGGCAACAGTCAAGAAGTCAGAAGAGGAAGGCCTGGAGTACAAGGGGCATCCCCTGATGCGCAAAGACAACCTGATCTACTACGGCAGCATGGCGGATAAGTACATCATTATGATGCAGGTACTGGACACCAAGCAGGTCAAAGACCTGGAGGTGGCCACCCGGGTTTCCTTCCAGCTGCAGCACACAGACCCCGACCTCAAGAGCAAGGATCGTGTCGTCAAGAAAAGCGAAAAGGACGGCTTGTATACGGCGTTGGATGTGGCCACGGTGTGGCTGGATCGCGCATTGGCTTCGAAGTAGGAAGTACGGAAGGGCGGCATCACAGCCGCTGACGCGAAATTGGAAAGGATATGACATGAAACAGATATTCAGGCACGGCGCACGTGTGACGATCATTTCGCTGGTTATGGCGATGGCGCTTACCGCCACCGCGTTTGGCGCCGAATACAAGTTGGGCGCCGTAAAGGGCAGTTCCGTGAATTTGCGGGTGGGACCGAGCACCAGCGGCAAGACGCTGACCCAGGTTGACACCGGCGACCAGGTCATTGTACTCAGCCAGCAGGGCGAATGGGTTCAGGTGATTTTTGAGGACACCTTGGGGTATATCTTCCAGCCCTATGTCGAGGTGTCGGCGGATACGTCCTTTGTGGCCGAACCGGGTACGGTGACCGGCAGCGATGTCAACTTCCGGAAGGCTCCGTCCACGTCCGCCCAGGTGATCACCCGGCTGGACAAGGGCAAGCAAGTGGAAGTCCTCGGCGTGTCGAACAGCTGGTATAAGGTATACGCCGACGGCGAAGTCGGTTACATACATCCCGATTACCTCAGCGTGGACAAGGACGCCCTCGCGGCTCGCGGCCTGGACGTCCCTCAGGAGAAGGAAGTCGCCCCGGCGGTGGACGCCAGCGACAAGGACGCCCTGCGGAAAGAGATCGTTGCCTACGCGCAGACCTTTCTGGGGAACAAATACGTCTACGGCGCGATGAACGGCAAGACCTTTGACTGCTCCGGGTTCACCAGCTGGGTGTACACCCACTTCGGCTACAGTCTGAACCGCAGCGCCGCCGGGCAGGTGTCCAACGGCACCAAGATTGAATCCCGCAGCGAGCTCAAGCCGGGGGATCTGGTTCTCTTCCGCGATCCGAGCATCAACAAGGCGGCGGCCAGCCATGTGGGTCTCTACGTGGGTGACGGCAAGTTTATCCACTGCTCCTCGAGCGGCGGCGGCGTCAAGTACAACTACTTGTCCGACAGCTACTACAATCGATATTACATCGGCGGACGGCGGATCGTCGGCTGAACCGGCACATAGAGTAAAAGACAATCGACCGCCCCGGCCACTGGCCGGGGCGGTCGTTTGTCTTGTTTTACAGGAGACCTTCCAGGGCGCGGAGGAAGGCGTCCACGTCGCGGGGGGTGTTGAAGGCGGAGAAGCTGACGCGGACGGCGCCGCCGGGGAAGGTTTGGGCGGTGCGGTGGGCGGCGGGGGCGCAGTGCAGCCCGGCCCGGACGGCGACGCCTTTTTGGGCGAGCTGTTCGGCGATGCATTCGGCGTCCATGCCCTCGACGGTGAAGGCGAGGACGCCGGTCTGACAAAACAGGTGGTCGGCGTGGTACACGCGCAGGCGGGGACGGCGGGACAGCGTCCGCAGCAGGGATTCGGTCAGGGCGCGTTCGTGGCGCAGGACGCTGTCCACGCCCCGGCGGCGCAGGTAGCGCAGGCCCTCCAGCAGACCCGCCACACCGGGGAGGTTGTGGGTGCCCGCCTCCAGGCGGTCGGGGAGGAAGTCGGGCATGGCGGCGTCGGCGGAACGACTGCCGGTGCCGCCGCGCAGCAGGGGTTCGGGCAGCGCGTTGGCTGGGCTGATGAGCAGACCGGTGCCCTGGGGGCCGTACAGTCCCTTGTGGCCGGGCATGGCGATATAGACTCCGGGCAGGGCGGCGGCGTCGATGGGCAGGCAGCCGGCCGACTGGGCGGCATCCAAGACAAAGGCGACGCCCGCCGCGTGACACAGCCGGGCGATGCGCTCCGCCGGGAGGATAAACCCGAACACGTTGGACACATGGGTGCATACGACAAAGGACACGCCGCCGCCGTCCCCCAGGGCCTCCTCGAAGCGGTGCAACGTGATTTCCGGCTCAAACAGCGGCGCGGACAGGATTTCGACGGTAAAGCCCTTTTCCTTGAGGGCCTCCAGGGGGCGCATGACGGCGTTGTGCTCATAGCCGGACACCAGTACGCGGCCCGGCGTCCGGGCGGCGGAGCCGATGGCGATGCCGAGGGCATGGGTGGCGTTGGCGGTGAAGGTCACCCGTTCCGGATTGTCCACGCCGAACAGGGCCGCCGCTTCCTGACGGCAGGCAAATAGGGTGTCGGCGGCCCACATGGCCGCTTCGTGCCCGCCTCGGCCCGCGCCTCCGCCCCGGCGCAACGCCTCCCCCATGGCGCGGGCCACGGCGGGGGGCTTCCGTAGTGTGGTGGCCGCGTTGTCAAGGTAAATCATAAGGGCAGTTCGGCGTACAGGCCGTCCTCGGTCAACACATAGGCTTTTTTGGGCAGGAGGCCGTGGTCGCGCAGCAGGGCGACGCTTTCAGCCAGCATTCGTTCGGGTATTTTGACCGCGTGCCCGCAGCCGCTGTCGGACAAGGCGGCGGGCATACGCAAGACGGTGGCGGTGAACCCGGCGTTTTCCAGCGCACGGGCGCTTCGCTGGGCATAGGTTAGGGATCGGCAGGCAATCAGACAGCCGCTCATGGATGAACACCTTCCTTCGGATTATCTTATGTCCGAGGTGTTCGGGCGGTTCAGCGGGACGAGGGCGGGTAAGGGGATCGGCGGGGACGATGTTTTTGTTGTCTTGCAGGGGTTCCTGTGCTACACTGATAGCAGAGAGAGAGGGGGGCTCGCCATGCGGATTTCAGCCCAGGCCAGCCGCAATTTGGACATGCTCTGTCTGCTGAACACGCTGACGGCGGACGAATACTACGTGAAGCGCCACAGAGAGGTCTTTGACCGCTTTTACCCGGCGCTGAGCCAGGGGGTCAGAGACGGTATGGCGGCGATGGTGGCCGGACAGGGCTACGCCATGCTGTCCCCGGCGCTCACGCTGATGGTCTCCGCCCTGGACGGGTTTCAGGAGCGGTCGCTGACCGATATGCTGGCCTGCCATGGGGAGATCGAGAAGGCCATGGCCAGGACGGAATACGGCTTTTCCCGGGAGGCGTACGATCGGTATTTTGCCTTCTTCACGGACACCGCCATTCCGCTGATTGAAGAGCTGGAAGGGCTTGGGTTCGAGGCGTTTTGGCGGGCGGAACGGCTTCCGGCCATCGAGGCCAAACGCGCCGCCCTGGAGGCCTACCTGCAAAACTACAGGGCGGAGGACATGATCAATGTGTACAAGCCCTTTGACTGCCAGGATTTGACGGTTTATATCTGCGCTTTCGCCGCGCCCCACGGCATCAAACTCTGCGGCTACAACCTGATTAGCGACGTCTCCTATCCGGAGGCCACCATCCTGTCCAACATTACCCACGAGGTGTTTCACCCGCCCTTTGACTACGGGCGGGTGCGGCCGTCTCTGGACGCCCTGGCCCAAAAACCGGCCGTGATACGCGCCTTTGCCAACCAGAACCCCCACTCGGGGTACCACGACATGGACGGGTTTATCGAGGAGCACGTGGTCGAGGCGCTGGGTATCCATGTGCTGGCCCGGTTGGGCGCGGACATAGACCCTGCTGGCTATTTCAAAACCCACGACGAGGGTTCCCACGTTATTTCGCCCTATCTGTACGAATACCTCGCACAAAACCCCAAAGACCCGGCGGCGGCGTTTGAGGATTACTTTGCCGGATTTGCGGACAGTTTGGGGGCGGGGGACTTGTGTTAGCGGGAGGGGTGATGGGCGGTGCTTTGCCCATGTGGTGACTTTTGGGGTATGTACTTACGGAGCGCATAGTTTTTGCGGAGGGCGAGCTTGCGGAGGATTCAGTTGTTCGGAATTTCCGAACAACTGCCGCGGACGGCAAAAATTATCACACCAAGGGAGGGTTTGTTCGTGAAGCTGTTACTGCACACCTGCTGCGCCCCCTGTTTGGTCAAGTGCGCCGAAAGCCTGCGGGGGGAGGGGCTGGAGCCGGTTTTGTACTGGTACAACCCCAATATTCACCCGGTCGTCGAGTACCGGGCGCGGCGGGACGCGTTGGCGGCCTATGCCGAGGGGGCGGGGCTGGCGCTGGAGACGGAAGACGTGTACGGGTTGCGGGCCTTTGTGGCGGCGGTCAGTCCGGATTTTGACGGGCGGTGCGCCCACTGTTACCGCGTTCGCATGGAGGCCGCGGCGGCCTTCGCGGCGGGGCACGGGTACGACGCCTTTTCCACGACGCTGCTCATCAGCCCCTATCAAAAGCACGAACTGCTGCGGCAAACCGCCGAGGCGGCGGCGGCTCGGCATGGGGTGGATTTTTTGTACCGGGACTTCCGGCCCCTGTTTCGCTCGGGGCAGCAGGCGGCCCGGGACATGGGGCTGTATCGGCAGAAGTACTGTGGATGCGTGTTCAGCGAGGAGGAACGATACGGCGTAGAGGGACGGTCGCGGCGTCCAAGCAAATAAAAAAAGCCCCACGAAAAGGCCTGAAAAACAGTATGCTTTTTAGGGGCGAGCCTTAATAAACGCCGAGGGCGGGCGCATGTTCCGCTGGGTTTCAAAGGCCGCGGGCGGGTTTGGTAAAGTTGTTTTTCATCTATGTCCGGTGTTCAGCCCTACGTATCCCCCGGGGCCGCCTTTTCTCAGCTGCCTTCGGGCTTCTCGTCCGGTTCTCGGAGCGCCGTGTCGATTGCGCTTTGGATATGTTCGAGCTGCCGGGTGAAATTCGCAATCAACTCTTTGCCGCTGTATCCCTGGGCGACTAAATCCACAAGGATTTCCACGGCAAAACTCTCGTCTGACACGGCAAACGGACGGATTACGATGGAATCGTCCGCGAGGATGCATTCCGCCTCTTTGCCAAAATGCAACTTCTCATAGAAATTTAGGGGGATGGTAATCTGCCGGTTGTCGGTTACCTTGATGATTTCCCGCTCCGCGAACGCAGACTTCGGTACACTCATATAAGGGCCGCCTTTCAAGGTTTGCGCGTATTATTACTTCTGCGGTTAGCATATCAAGGAAAGCGGGAAAAGTCAATGCCCGCAAGCGTAAAAACTTTCGGCAATCGGTTGCGGGGGAACCGCCGGGGGCTATTGGCGTCACTCTATATCCAAATGCATTTTGGCGGTCGGCGGCCAGAAGACCGCGTCGATTTGGGCCCATTCTTGGGGGGAAATCCCCAGGGAGAGGGCCCTCGCGTTTTGTTCCGTATGGGCGGGCCGCCCCGCCTTGGGGATGGCCGTGACGCCGGGCTGACGCAGGACGAAGGCCAGCATGAGTTGGAGGACGCTCGCGTCATGGGCTTTCGCCACGGCGCGCAGGGGGGGGTCGGTGAGGAAGTCCTGACGGGTGCGGCGCAGGGTACCGCCCTGGGCCAGGGGACAGTAAGCCATCGCCGCTACGCCGTGGGCGCGCAGCCAGGGCAGCAGGTCGAACTCGACGCCTCTTGAGCCGAGGTGATACAGCACCTGATCGGCGGCGCAGTGTGGCCCGTTTGGGACGGCCCACAGCTCCTCCATGTCGGACACGTCGAAGTTGGAAACCCCCCAGCGGCGGATTTTGCCCGCCTTGACCAGCCCCTCCAGGCCCGCGACGGTTTCGGCCAGGGGGACGTCGCCGCGCCAGTGCAGCAGGTACAGGTCGAGGGCGTCGGCGTTTAGGCGCTTGAGGGAGGCTTCGCAGCTGGCGGTGAGCAGGGGGTCTTTGGCGTTGTGGGGGTACACTTTGGAACACAGCTGGTAGCTGCCCCTCGGCAGGCCGCGCAGGGCTTCGCCGACGAGGGCTTCGGAGCGGCCCGCGCCGTACATTTCGGCGGTGTCGAGAAGGGTCATGCCCAGTTCCAGGCCGCGCCGCAGGGCGGCTTTTTCGTCGTGGGCCTTGGTGGGGTCGTCGCCTATGTTCCAGCAGCCTTGGCCGAGGCGGGGGAGGGTATTGGCCGAGAGGGTGGGGTTATTACGCAACGACAAGGGTCAGTACCTCCCGTAAGGTTCGGATTTGATAGGTGGGGGCGCAGTCCGACGGGGCTTCCAGGCCGCAGGGGTTGTACCAGCAGGCGTCTATGCCGAAGTCCCGCCCGCCCCCGGGTGGTGAACAGGTCGGCAAACCGGCGGCGCTGGAGTTCTTCTTTGGTGATGTCCCGGCACTCAAATTGACGCCGCCCCGGGCCCGGTGGGTCAGTCGAGGGGGACGAAGCCCCAGCCCTCCCAGGCATACGTGCAAGCAGTGGCTTCGGTCGGGGAAAAGTCGTCCCGGTATTCGCCCTCCTGCGTTCGCAGCAACATGCCCGACGAGACGGGCGTTACCCGACCGGTGGGGTCGAGGTCGAACAGGTAGATCGGTCGGGGCAGATCGGACGAGCCCCAAACCGATTTTACGCGACCGGACAAAACCGTGTACAGGAACAAATGGTTGCGCACCGTTTCGTCGTCGTTTTCCATGCGGGCGGGTTTCGCTTCCCCGAACCGGTAGGATTTCCACAGGGAGAACACAAAGTCCTGCGTCCCGTCCCCGTCGACGTCGCCCAGGCGGAAGTCGTCCACCCACCAGCCCTCTTGCGAGCACCACAGCTCGACGCCGCCTTCGTCCGATACGGACAGCGCGCCGCCCTCGAGGCGGTAGAGGTAACCGCCGGCGCCGGTTTCCGTGCGCGAAACCGGGTCGCCGGCCTCCCTCATGCCGCGAAACGCCTTAAACGCCGCCGTCACGCCGTCCGTTTCCGCGCCGCCGCCCCCGCAGGCCGCCAGCGCCAGCGTCAGCGTCAGCGCCGACGCGAGCAGACCGAGGCGCGTCCCCGTGCGGCGGCGGGATACACGGTCAGGGGCCATAGTTGGGTTCCGTTTGGGCGTAGAAATACGGGGGGACATAGTCCGTGTCCGCCAAAAAGGCCTTCTTCCATTCGGCGTCGGGCGGTTCCTCGCCCCGCCGCAACTGCTCGTGCCACGCCTCGTCCGTCATGCGTTCGGCCAGCGGCACGGTGAACTCGTACTGGGAAAACACAACGCCCCGCGCCAGCACCACTTTCCCGTCACGGGGGAAGGCCACGTAGATTTCCTTGGCGAAGCCGGTGCCCTCTTCCAGGACGGCTCCGTTGGGATCGGTGGCCACGTCCGCGACGACGGCGCCGGGGTGTTCGTTCAGATAGTAGCTCCAAGGCTGATTCAGCTCGTCTTTTTTGGCCGTCTCGAAGATGTGCTCGAGTTCGCCGCCGTAGACGCGGATGAATTCGTACTCCTCACCGGTCAGCGACGCGTTGGCCAGCTCTTTTTCCGAGATGGTTCTCAAACCGTCGGACAGCGTTTTCAGGACGCCCAGCGCCTCGCGGGCGGGGTCGGTGAGCAGACCGCGCTGTTCCAAGCCGTCCAGGGTCATTTGGACGAGGGCCGCCAGCCGCCCGTACACCTCGGGGTTGGGTTCGACATAGCCGCGATCGTCCGGCGGCTCCGGCGGGTCCGTGTCGCCGTCCCCCATTTCGGCCATGGGCTGCTTGGCGTAGAGCAGCGTGTCGTGCTTGAGCTCAGACCAGCTGCCGATGAACGTGTTCAGTTCCTTGCGCGTCCACGCCTGGTTCCGCATGAAAAACGGCATCCCGGCTCCGGCGGGGGCGTCGGCAAGGGGGCGCAACGTGTCCAGCCAGGCCCAATACAGGTTTGAATGCCAGGTTTGATCGGTTAGACTCGTGATATATCGGCGGACTTTTTCCAGGTTGCCCGCGTATTGGGGGTAGGCCACGGGGTCGCCCTCCGCTTCGAGGATGGCATAGGCCTCCTCCGAGCCGAAGGCGGCCGGGATGTCGAGGGCCTTGGGCAGCATCCGCTCCGCCGTTTCGCGGTCCATCAGCCGCTGCATGACCGCCCCGTCGATGGTGAAGCGCTGCCCGAGAAAGCGGTAGCCCGTGATGGCCCTGTTTTTGTCGGGCTGCAAGGTTTCATCGAAAATCGGCACCGAATTGATGGCCGGCGGCGCGAGGGCCGCGATTTTCTCCATCGCTTTGGAGAAGGCCGCCGGGTCGGTGACGGCGCTCACATCGCCGAGGTTTTGGCCGTAGACGTCTTCCAGCGCCGCCTGGTATTGGTACCAGGTGATGTCGTCGCACTCGCCGACAAAGAAATTGGTCGGCTCGAAAATCAGCATCCAAAGCGTCTGGCAGGTTTCGTCTTGCAGGGCTGAGGTTTGCAGCAGCGCCGACTTGACCTCGTCCTCGTAGGCGGAGCGGAAGGTCATCTGGCCGTACCACATCATCGCCTTGAAATAGGCGGTCAGCTCGGGGGTCAGGGTGTAGTGGCCCCGGGGGATGTATTGCGAATAGTCCGCCTGATACGCGTCTATATCGGCTTCAAACGTCTCGCCGGCGTTGATCAGCGGGGATTCGGCGATGCCGCTGTGGGCCTCGATGAGCGCAAGCTCTTGTTCGACAAGGCCCTGCGCGTATGACGCGACGGCGAAATCCGGGTCGAGCAGGGACGCGCCCACCGAGAAGAACGCCACGTTGCGCCGGGCCGCGTTTTCAAAGTCGGTGCCCGCCAAGGCCCGGTACTGCGCCTCCGACGCGGCCACCAGCTCGCCGCTCAGGTCGATCAGCTCGCCGTACAGGCGCTGCTGCTCCAGGTCTTTAAGCACATAGTCGAACAGCAGGTGGAAGGTGTGTAACGCACTGTCCGTCGTGATAAAGCTCGGCACGGAATTGTAGCGGTTGGACTCGTAGACGGCGAAGTATTCCGTCCAATTCGCCTTGTCGGACACGGCGAATCCGTTTTTGACGATCATGCTGATCGCGTCGTCGGACAGCGCCGTCGCCAGCCAGTAGCCGTCCCAGCCGTCGCCGCCGGTGTAACCCGTGGTGAACTGCGGCTTGTTGACGATGTTGGCCAGCCCCGGCTCGACCGTATAGGCGGGCACGGAGGGCGTTCCCGTGTACGTATAGCCCGGATTGTCGGCGAAGGCCGCCACAAAGGAAGGCGCCCCTTCTGACGCGGGGGTTGGCGTCGAGCCCGGCGCGGACGCGGACGGCGGCGAGGTTTTGGCGGGTTGCGGGGCGCAGCCGATGAACAGGCTGGACAGCAGGGTGGCTACCAGCAGCAGGGTAAAAAACGATTTTTTCATGGGCGTCTCCTTTGCGCCGCGGTATACGCGGCGTGATGTATTAGAAAGATATCGCGCACGTCGGCAATAACGCTTGCAGTTCGTCGATTTGCGTTTGGACGAGGGGGTTATCGGTGAGGGACAGGGTTTGCAGCATCCGCAAGGGGTGCCAGGGGACGCCGTTGTACAGCCCGTCTGTGGGGAGGTCGCTGACGATGCCGTCTGGCAGTTCCACGAGGGGGGAGATGTCGCTCATTGGCTCCGGTTTTGGCGTGGGGGTGGGTTTCGACGTGGCGGTTTGGTCCGGTTTGGGGGTGGGCGCAATCTCCAGCGTGGGTGTGCTTTCCGGGGAGGCGTTTGCTTCCGGGGGCGCGCTTTCGGCCTGCTGGGGGGCGGCGCAATCGGCGAAAGCGCCCGCCCATAGGACGGCCGCTAACAGCAGGGCCAGGAGGGCGAACGGGGTCTGTCTGTTTTTCATCGTGTGGTCCCTTGTCAACGGCCCTATACCATCCCCACGGTTAAGAAGGCCGAGGCGGATTTGTGCATAAGGCGTTTGGTGCCCACCTTGTCGAAGGCGACTTCGAGGAGGGCGTCGCCGCCCATGGGGGTGACAGAGAGGACGAGGCCGCGCCCAAAGGCCTTGTGGTTGACGATTTCACCGGCGTTCAGGGGTTTGGGCGGCGGGGTGGGGGCGCTGTGTATCGAGGCGCCGGAGGAGGCGAGGACTTTGGGTTTGTGACGGTATTCGGGGCGGGGCGGGTAGGCCGAACGGGGGGACGCCGGGGCTTCGGCCAGGGTCACTTCCAGGTCTTCGGTGGGCAGTTCCTCAATAAAGCGGGAGGCCCGGTTGTAGACGGTTTGGCCGAAGAGCAGACGTTCCCGGGCGGCGGTGAAGAACAGCCGCTCCCGGGCCCGGGTGATGGCCACGTAACAAAGGCGCCGCTCTTCCTCCATCTCGGCCTCGTCGCCGGAGGCGCGGTAGCCGGGGAAGATGTTCTCCTCGGCGCCGGTGAGAAAGACCACCGGGAACTCCAGCCCCTTGGCCGCGTGCATGGTCATCATGACCACGGCGTCGGCGTTTTCGTCGTACCGCTCGATGTCGGTGAACAGGGCCACCTCGTCCAGGAAGCCGCCCAAGGTGGGCTGTTCGGCGTTCTGGGCGTAGTTTAACAGGCTGGAGCCCAGTTCCCGGACGTTTTCCAGGCGGCCCGCCGCCTCCATGTCGCCGGTTTCGATCTTTTCCTCCAGCATGGACAGGTAGCCCGTCCGGTGCAGGGCCTCTTCGTAAAATTCCGGCAGGGGCATTTCCCGGGACAGGACGGACAGCCCTTCGATCATGTGGGTGAAGGTGTGCAGCGCCTTGGCGGAACGGGTTAGCTCGGGGTATCCGTCGGCGTCGGTGAGCACCTGAAACAGCGGTTTGCCGTCCCGGTCGGCCAGGTAGGAGGCCAATTCCAGCGTCTTGTCCCCGATGCCCCGGGGCGGGGTGGCAATGATCCGGCGCAGGCGCAGGGTGTCGCCGTGGTTGCAAATCAGGCTCAGATAGGACAGCATGTCCTTGACCTCGGCGCGGTCATAAAAACGCACGCCGCCGATGATCCGATAGGGGACCTCGGCGCGGCGAAAGGCGTCCTCCACCCGGTTGGACAGGGCGTTCATCCGGTAGAGCACGCAGAAATCCTTGAAGGCGCGGCCCTGGGCTTTGCCCTCCAGGATGCGGGCGGCGATGTAAGCGGCTTCGTCCCCGTCGCTGACCCCCTGGTGAAAGACCACGGGGTCGCCGGTGGGGGCGCTGGTCCACAGGGTCTTGCCTTTGCGTCCGGCGTTGTGGGCGATGAGGGCGTTGGCGGCGTTCAGGATGTGCCCGGTGGAACGGTAATTCTGTTCCAGGCGGACGACCTTGGCGTCGGGGTATTTTTTTTCAAAGTTGAGGATATTTTCGATGGTGGCCCCCCGGAAACGGTAGATGCTCTGGTCGTCGTCGCCCACGACGCAGATGTTGCGCCATTGGCCCGCCAGCAGGGAGGTCAGCTTATACTGCAACCGGTTGGTGTCCTGGTACTCGTCCACCAGGACATAGCGGAATTTGTTCTGGTAGTATGTCCGCACCTCTTCGTGGGCGGACAGAAGGGTGACGGCGTGGAAGATGATGTCGTCGAAGTCCAGGGCGTTGGCGTCCCGCAGGCGCTTCTGATAGGCGGCGTAAGCCTTGGCGATGCACTCGTCCCGGTAGTCCCCGACGGCGGCGGCGGCGTAGTTGGCGGGGGTGAGGGAACGGTCTTTGGCCGTCCCGATGGCCGACAGCACCGATTTGGGGGGGAACTGCTTGTCGGGCAGCCCCAGGTCGGCCAGCACCGACTTCATGACACGGGCGGAGTCGTCCGCGTCGTAGATGGTGAAGGAGCGGTCAAAGCCCAGCTTGTCGATGTCCCGGCGCAGGATGCGCACACAGGCCGCGTGGAAGGTGGAGGCCCACACGTCCAACCCCCGGGTGCCGAGCAGGGAGGCCAGGCGGACCTTGAGCTCGCCGGCGGCCTTGTTGGTGAAGGTGATGGCGATGATCCCCCAGGGCGGAGCCCCCTGACTGATGATCTGGGCGATCCGCCGGATGAGCACGGTGGTTTTGCCGCTGCCCGCCCCGGCCAGCACCAACAGCGGGCCTTCGGTGTGCAGGACGGCCTCGGTCTGCATGGGGTTGAGGCCGGAGAGGAGATCGGATTGGTCTTGGGTCATGATGGGGCCTCCGTCTATCTGTGTTGAATTGCCGCGGCGGCGGGTATGTGAGTCGGGTTAGGGGATTCTTTCGCTGGAGATCATCTTGTCATCTTCGTAAATTTGGTTGTATTTTTGACCGTCTTCATCGGTATACACGCCGGGGCCAGAGCGCTTGTCCTCCCGCCACTGACCTTCGTACGTGGTGCCGTTGAGCCAGGTGTAGAGGCCTTGGCCGTGGGATTTGTCAGCCAGCCATTCCCCGTCGTAGGTGCCCACATTCGCATAGGTCATGACGCCCCGGCCGCTTCTTTGGTTGGCTTGGAAGGCTCCGATGTACACATGCCCGTCGATCCAGGTAAAGGTGCCTTGGCCATGGTATTGATCAGCCAGCCATTCCCCTTCGTATATGCTGCCGGTTTTGGAGAAGGTCATGGTGCCCAAACCGCTTCTTTGGTCGTCCAGCCAGTTTCCATCATATACGGCATGTAAGTTGTCTTCCGGATAGGTCATGACGCCCTGGCCGTTTCGTTGGTCGTTTTGCCATTCCCCTTCGTATACGCCGTCTTCCTTATAGGTCATGGCGCCTTGGCCGCTTCGTTGGTCGGCTTGCCAAAAGCCGATGTATTTGTCTTGTTTGGCGTCGTTTTTCCAGGTCATGGTACCAAAACCGCTTCTTTGGTCGTCCAGCCACCATCCGTCGTATACGCTCTCATCCAAATAGGTCATGGTGCCCTGGCCGCTTCGTTGGTCGTCCAGCCATTCGCCGGTATAGGCGCCTTCCCGCCAAATCTTCGTGCCCTGGCCGGTCATCCGGCCGTCTTGAAACGCACCGACGTATTTGACGCCGTCCTGGGTGTATGTCCCCTGGCCGGTGCGCCGACCGTCCGCCCATTCGCCGGTATATTGCCTCTTGCCTGGCCAGACCACTGTCCCTGTGCCGTTTGGCGTACCGAAATAGGTTTCACCCGCGTAAACGCCCCCTTCGTATGCCAGATCGGTCACGGCGTATGTAGCGGCGGTTTTGACGGCGGCGTATGTGATGGGGACACAAATCGCCAGGGCGATCACGATCCCCATGAGAATTTTCTTTTTGCGGGAGGCGTTGGAGGATATGATGGTGAGAACGCCGGACACAAACGCCGCGACGGAAACGCCCCACCAAGCGGATATGTCTCGGAGGTTTGTCCAGAAGTCTCCCATTTTCTTGTGCCCTCCCGCAAGTGACCGGATGCCGCGGCGCACTTTTCCCAGCCGTGAGCCGCTCCTACTTTCTATTGTATACAATTTTTGGCCAAAACGCAAGAGCTGGGGGCGCATCGGGCGCGGATTTCCGGCAGCGCGCCGTCCCTTTCCCGGGAACTTCTCCTTGACAGGGGGCCGCCCCAGGCCGTATCATAGATACGTATAAAATAACAAACATAAGGAATCGCCGCGCTATACACCAAACACGATGGGGTAAGAGGGGTTTCGGCGCTTTAGCGGCAGGCGCAGAGAAAGGCTGGGGAAATTATGGCGGACAAAAAGAATACATATATGCCCCCGCCTTTTGAAGCCTACAATGGGGACGAGCCGTATGTGTTTGTCAGTTACTCACACGAAAACAAGCCAGCAGTCTATCCTCTGCTGGTTCGACTGCGCGACGAGGGCTTTCGTATTTGGTACGACGAGGGGATACCCCCCGGCTCTGAATGGCCGGAAGCCATCGAGGCGGCCATAAATAAAACCACGTCGTTTTTTAGTATTGCTCACCCCCGAGGCGGTGGCCTCGATCAACGTGAGAAACGAAATTCACTACGCCTTAAAAAAACGAAAGCATTTCAACCACGTGCACCTGGCAGAGACGGAACTGAAACACGGGTTGGGTGTTTCGCTGAGCAGCATTCAGGCGATTTACCTCTATCAAGACCCAGCTGGAGAGTACAAAAGATTGGTTCGCAAGTTGCCCCCAGAGACTCGGGGGCCTGCGCCGTCTGCGCCTTCGCAGCCGAGGGATAACAGGAAAAAGGCACCGGAGAACCCGCCGGATGGTTTCGTGCGCTCGCTGCGCGAAAAAGCGGGACGGCTGAGCGAAACAATCACGTTCGGTAGATACAAGTGGCTTGTGCTGGCGGTGGAGGGCGACAGAGCGCTTATCATCACGAAGGATGTTATAAAACGGCGGGCATACCACGGTGAACTCACGTCTGTGACATGGGCGACGTGCGCTCTGCGAACGTGGCTGAAGGACGTTTTCTACAATCAATTTGCGGACAGTGAAAAGGCGCGGATCGCGACGACGCCGCTGACAAACCCCAACAACAAGAGGTATGGCACGGCGGGCGGTGCCGACACGAGCGACGAGGTGTTTTTACTGAGCATAGACGAAGCGAAGCGCTACTTCCCAAGCGACGGCGACAGAGCGGCAAATTATGGGAACGCGTGGGTTTGGTGGTGGCTGCGGTCGCCCGGCGGCGGTGGTAGCAACGCCGCGGGTGTGAACGGCGTCGGGTCCGTCGACGAGGATGGCTACAGTGTGAACCGCAGCCGCGGCGGTGTTCGCCCCGCTTTATATATTGATCTGAAATCTTGAACCGTTAAATCTTCGCTTTCTCGCCGAGGCCCGCTGTTTGGTGGGCCCCGTTTTTTTGCGCGGGGGAACTTCTCCTTGACAGGGGGCCGCCCCAGGCTATATCATAGTATACGTATAAATAGAAGGCTGAGGGGGCGGCGGATTGAACGGCGCGCAAGTTGTTGTGAAGACGCTGCTGGAAGAGGGCGTGGACACCGTGTTCGGGTATCCGGGCGGGTCGGCGCTTCCTTTGTATGACGCGTTATATGAGGCGCGGGGCGCGCTGCGGCATGTGCTGACCTGCCACGAGCAGGGAGCCGCCCACGCCGCCGACGGGTATGCCAGGGCGTCGGGCCGGGTCGGGGTGGTGGTCGCCACCTCGGGGCCGGGGGCCACCAATCTGGTGACCGGCATCGCGGCGGCCTATATGGACTCCACGCCGCTGGTGGCGCTGACCTGCAACGTGCCCCTGTCCTTTTTGGGGCGGGACAGCTTTCAGGAGATCGACATCGCGGGCGTGACCATGCCCATCACCAAATACGGGTACATCGTCAAGGAGCCCGGCCAGCTGGCCGACACGCTGCGGGCGGCTTTTGCCATCGCGCGGTCGGGGCGGCCCGGCCCGGTGCTGGTGGACATTCCCCGGGACGTCGCCGAGGCGGCCGACGTGCCGGACGGGGGGCGGGCGCTGTACACGCCGCCCCGGATCGACATTTCGCGGGACGCCGCCGCGCGGGTGGCGCGGGCGCTGGCCAAAGCGGAGAGGCCGGTTGTTTTGTGCGGCGGCGGGGTGGTGTCCGGCGGGGCGGGCGGGGCGCTTTTGGCCCTGGCCGAACGGCTGGACGCGCCGGTGTGCGCCACGCTGATGGGGCTGGGGGCCGTGCCCTGGAACCATCCGCTGTTTTTGGGGCTGGCCGGGATTCACGGACTGCCCGAGGCCAACCGGGCGCTGGCCGAATGCGATCTGCTGCTGGCGGCGGGGACGCGGTTCACCGAACGCATGGCGGGCGGGCGAGCGGACTTCGCGCCGGGGGCGGACGTCTATCACATCGACATCGACGCGGCGGAGATCGGGAAAAACATCGCGCCGCGGGATTCTCTGATCGGGCCGGCCGGGCCGGCGCTGGAAGCGGTGCTGGCGCGGTTGGAGCGGGGAGACGCCAAGCCCTGGGCCGGGGGCTTCACGCCCTTCGCCGATAGACCGGCGCCCGCCCCGGACGATCCCCGGGGGCTGATTCGCGCCCTCTGGCGACATCGGACGCCGGACATGACGGTGGTGGCCGACGTGGGGCAGCATCAGATGTGGACGGCGCAGGCCTACGGGTTCGACCGGCCGCGCGGGTTTCTCACGTCGGGGGGCCTGGGGGCGATGGGGTTCGGCATGGGGGCCGCCGTCGGGGCGGCGCTGGCCCGGCCGGGGACGCGGGTGGCGCTGGTCATCGGGGACGGCGGGTTTCACATGTGCATGGCCGAGCTGGCCACGGCGGTGGCTCTGGGGCTGCCGATCACCGTGTTCGTGCTGGACAACGGCGGGCTGGGGCTGGTGCGGCAATTGCAGGACAAGGAGTACGGCGGGCGGCGGTACGCAGTGGAGCCGGGCTGGCGCACCGACTATGTGGGTTTGGCCGAGGCGTTCGGGGCCAAGGGGTTTTCCTTGACGGACATGGCCCGGGGCGATGAGATCATTCCGGCGGCGCTGGCGACGGTCGGGCCGGGGGTGGTGCACTGTTTGGTGGGCGGTGATGGGGACGTTTCAATTGACAATTGACGATTGACAATTGACAATTTTTTGTTTTGGGTGTTTGCTTTTTTGCGATTTTGGGGTGTTTTATGGAGCAGTTGTTTATTCTTTCGGTGTTGGTTAACAACCAATTTGGGGTTTTGACGCGGTTGTCGGGGTTGTTTGCGCGGCGGGGGTATAATATCGACGCGCTGTCGGTGGCCGAGACCGAGAATCCGGCTTATTCGCGGATGACCGTGGTCGTGGGCGGGGACGATTATGTGTTGGAACAGATCGTCAAGCAGCTGG
Organism: Oscillospiraceae bacterium; assembly: GCA_031289065.1. Lineage (GTDB taxonomy): Bacteria > Bacillota > Clostridia > Oscillospirales > UBA929 > JAIRTA01. The sequence continues at coordinate 1,166 of JAITQI010000029.1, read as the reverse complement.
AGAAGCAGGTGGACGTTCGGCAGGTGGAGCGGGTGCGGGCCGCGTCGGCCATTTTGCGGGAGCTGCTGCTGGTCAAGGTGGCCCACGACGCGCAAAACAAGCAGGACATTCTGGCCGTGGCCAACCTCTTTAACGCCCGGGTCGCCGATTGGAGCGACAGGACGCTCACGCTGGAGCTGACCGATCAGCCGGACATTGTTTCGGCGTTCATCGACCGGCTGCGGGCCTTTTCCATCGTGGAAATCTGCCGCACCGGGATGACCGCGATCCCACGGGGGGACGAAAAGGCAGGAGGCGAAGCCCATTGAAAACGGTTAAAATTTTCGATACCACCCTGCGGGACGGGGAGCAGTCGCCGGGGTTCTCCATGGATTTCCAGGAAAAGCTGGAAATGGCGCGGCAGCTGGAACGGCTGCGGGTGGACGTCATCGAGGCCGGGTTCGCCATCGCGTCGCCGGGGGATTTGCAGGCCATTCAGGCCATTGCGCGGGAGATTCGGGAGGCGACGGTGTGCAGTTTGGCCCGGAGCTTGGCCAAGGACATCGACGCGGCCTGGGAGGGCGTCCGGGCGGCGGCGTCGCCGCGCATTCACATTTTTTTGGCCACCTCGCCGGTGCATATGCGGTACAAGCTGCGCATGACCCCCGAACAGGTGCTGGAACAGACGGCGGCCATGACGGCCTACGCCAAAAAATACTGCGCCGACGTGCAGTTTTCCGCCGAGGACGCCACCCGTTCCGACCGTGACTTCCTGGCCCGGGTGTTCGAGGCGGCTATCCAAAACGGGGCGACCACCCTCAATGTGCCGGACACGGTGGGGTACAGCCACCCGGAGGAGATGCGGGCGCTGATCGAATACCTGATGGCCCATGTGGCGGGGATTGAGAAGGTGACGGTGGCCGCCCACTGTCACGACGATTTGGGGCTGGCCACCGCCGACTCGCTGGCCGCCGTCCTGGGCGGGGCGGGGCAGGTGGAATGCACGGTCAACGGCATCGGGGAGCGGGCGGGCAACGCCTCGCTGGAAGAGGTGGTCATGGCGCTGCATGTCCGGCGGGAGGTCTTCGGGGCCGAGAGCCGGGTGGACACCACGCAGATATACCGGGCCAGCCGCCTGCTGCAAACGGTGTCCGGCGTGTCGGTCGCGCCGAACAAGGCCATCGTGG
>JAITQI010000014.1 GCA_031289065.1 Oscillospiraceae bacterium | reverse complement strand
CCGGATGGAACGTCGGCCCCCGGCGGCTTCAAGGCGGCGCGTTCTTCAATCCGCGTATCGGCCATCGGCGGCGCGGCGGCGAGGGGTTCGGCGGTCGCCCAGCTGTCCGGCGCGGCGGGGGTCTCATAGTCTGTATGGGTTCCGGTCTCCCGGGCGCGGTACCCGTCTTCGGCGGCGGGCGTCTCCTCATAGGGGGTATATGGCTGATAGGGGAATTGATTCTCGTCACGCATAAGGGAAAACCTCCTCGTTTGTTTATCGTTTTTTCCTTGGGATGTTCTTATCATAACCCAGAATTATGACCTGGTCGTGTAAAATCTGCGAAGAGATTAAAAACAAAATACGAAAAAAATATGAACGGCACCCCAAAATTCGACCCCGCCCAAACCCCCGGACAGCCGCCCTTCATCCCCCGATAACCCGTTGCGGCAGTAGGATTTACTGAAATTTACCCTTTACTTTTGCCCCATCTTTCAGTATGATGGTACCGTAGCGTTTCTCATAAATCAGAAAGCGTGCGTCCAAGGGGCGTGCGCCGGGATAGGATCGGTCGGTCTTGGAAGAACAAACGCAGCCCCACACCGGGCGCTCGGCGGCGCGTACCCTGCGCCGTCTGAGCGGCCAGCGGCATTTGTCGGCTGTCAAGGGCGGCCTGACGCCGCTGCTGCCCCTGCTCATCCTGGGTTCCTTCGCCCGTCTGCTGGCTGAGTGGCCGGTGGCGGGCTATCAGGCGTGGATGGTCTCTCTGTTCGGCCCCGGCTGGGCCCAGGCCGGTGACTGGATCCGCGCCGCCTTTTATGCCCTGCTGGGGCCGCTGGCCGCCGCCACCGTCGCCTCGGCGCTGATCTCCTGGTACCGCACCCGTCGGTTGACCGAGCTCCCCGGGGTGCAGACCGGGCTGGTCGCGGCGGCCTGTTTTCTGCTGTCCTCGTATCCCAACGTCACCGGCGCGGCCGACGGCGGCCTGGGCCCGGCCCTCCTCATCGCCCTGGCCGCCGCCGAACTGATGCGCCTCTTCGCCGGACGCGGCGCGTCCGGTCTGCTGGCGGAAGAGCCGGATCGCCGTGTGCGCCAGTCCTTTGAACTGCTTCGCCCCTCGGTGCTGACCCTGGTGTGCTTTGCCGCCCTGCGGCTGAGCCTGGCCGCCTTGGGCGCCCCCTCCCCGCTCGGATGGGTCGCCGGTCTGACCCAAAGTCTCGCCCCCCAAACCGGCAATCCGTGGGCCGGGCTGCTGTCGGTGGCCAGCACACAGCTACTGGGTCTCTTCGGTCTGCACAGCGCCGCCGCCGGACCGCAAAACGTCCTGACCGCCGCCGCCGGGCTGGGCGGCGTCGGGGCGAGCCTCTGCCTGATCGCGGCGCTCTGCCTGTTTTCCCGCCGCGCCGGGCAGGACAGGCTGGCCAAAATCGCGATCCTCCCCGGCTTGTTTCACATCAACGACCTGCTCCTCTACGGCCTGCCCCTGGTGTTCAACCCGGTCTACGCCGTCCCCTTTGTGCTGGCCCCCCTGTGTATGGCGGCGGTGGCCGCCCTGGCCGTGGCGGTGGGCTATGTCCCCGCGGTAGCCCCCATGGCGCCGGTGCTGTGGGGGGGATACCAGGCCGCCGGGGGGCTGAACGGCGTGTTTTTGCAACTGTTTTGCCTGACCGTGGGCGTCCTGGTCTACCGGCCCTTCGTCAAGCTGGCCGCCGGACATCGGGCCTGGCTCACCGCCGAAGGCTATGAACACCTGCGCCGCCTGTGCGAGGAGGAATTCACCGAGCACCCGGGCGAACGCCTCATCCAGCGGGACGACGACGCGGGCCGCCTGGCCCGCCTGCTGGCCGCCGACCTCAAACGGGCGCTGGACAAAGGGCACGGGCTATATTACCTCTATCAGCCCCTGGTGGACGGCCGGGACGGCCGCGTCGTGGGGGCCGAGGAGCTTCTGCGCTGGAACCACCCGGAGTACGGCCACATCGCCCCCATGATCACCGTGGCCCTGGCCGAGGAGATGGGGTTGAGCGCCCGGCTGGGGCAGCTGGCCCTCACCTCGGCCTGCCTCCAACTCAGCCGCTGGCGGGAACAGGGGGCGGGAAGTCTGTACATCTCGGTCAACATCACCGCCGCCGAACTCAAAGACCCCGCCTTCGCCCCCCGCCTTCGGGACCTGTCCCACGCCCACGGGGTGGCCGCCGGCAGCCTCCAGCTGGAGGTCACCGAAACCATGGCGGTCTCCCGGGACGCGGTCACCCGGGCGAATCTGGACGCCGTCCGCTCGTTGGGCTTCGGCGTGGCCATTGACGACTTCGGCACCGGCCACGCCTCCCTGGCCACCCTCCAGCGGTTCCCCTTCTCCGCCCTCAAGGTGGACAAGTCCCTCTCCCGGGAGGTGGTACACTCCCCCGAACGCCTGGAAATCATCGCCTCCCTGACCCAGCTGTGCCGCGCCCTGGGCATCGGCCTGGTGGTGGAATACGTGGAAACCGACGACCAGCTCTCCCTCCTGCGCTCGGTGGGCTGTCAGTATTTCCAGGGCTACCGCTTCGGCGCCCCCATGTCCGCCGACGCCTTCCCACACACAGAGACCGGCCAGTTGGCCCTAAAATTGTAAGTTTGTCAAAAACCGTGATATTTTGGCAAACTTACAATTTTAGGATTTGGCGAGCGTAACGCGCCAAATCTATCGCCTACGGGCGGGTGATTAAACGCGAAAGCGGGGGCGCGCCGCCCCCCTTGCACACTATCCCCCGTCCAATTTTGATCGTGACAGCCTTTTTCAACAAACAAAAGGCGATTGACAGGAAACACCGTTCCTTGTCAATCGCCTTTGTGGTTCATCTCATTCATGCCTCATCCGACGCCGGAGCGGCCAACCGGCCCGCCGCCTCGAAGCGGGGCGCGCCGCCCTCGTCCAGCCCGGACACGAAAAACCGCCCGTCCGGCAGTTCGCCGATATACAGCCGCAGGAACGCCCCCGCTTCCACCTGGGCCTGGAAGTTGACCTGAAGGGCGCTCACCCAGGCCTCCGGACGGCGCTCCAGATGCAGCGCGTCGCAGACAAAGTCGGTGTAGCGCACGTTGTTGACGTGGTTGTTGACGTCCAGATCGCTGTACATGGCCCGGCGCTCCCCTGCCGGGGTCAGTCCGTCCGGCCGGGGGAATTTCCCCAGGCTCACCGTCTTGGCCCGCTCGGAGGCCGGGAGAACATCCACCCCGGAGACCGCGGTGGGCCGCACAGGCCGCCGGGTCTCCCAGTCGGCCAGCACCCAGGAGGTGACCGCCTCGCCCACGGGCTGCCCGTCGATTTCCAGGTCAAAATCCCGGTAGAGCGTCGCCCCCCGCGCCCCCCGATGCCAGGTGCGGATGAGAATCTCTTCGCCGAACAGAATGGGCCGGGTCAGGGAAAACCAACTGCGGGCCAGCACCCAAAACACCCCGCCGTTCGCCAACAGCGACTCTCGGGACACCCCCAGGTTTTGGGCGTGCTCGGTGGCGATGTCCTGCAGAAAGGCGTTCAGGGCCGAGGCCCGGCACCGCCCGGCGGGGTCGGTCTCCCCGGCGCCCACCGTATAGCGTTTTTCCAGAATGGGTTGCGGCATGGGCGGTGCCTCCTTTGTTCATATGATTTTCTGATCAATACCCTACAACGCTCGCGGACGGCGCCGCGACGCTATAGTCTTGCGCCAAAAGCGCGGTGTCCCCCGCGATCTCACGCCCGCCAAGGTTTTCCCCCGTTCAGCCATCCGTTCTCCCGCCACCGCCGGTGGTCCGCCGACTCGGACTGTCCCGCCCGCAACTGGCTCTTGTGAATGAACCTCTGCGCTATGCTCATCACGGTGAACAGCAGCTTGATTTTGAGCCTCGGGGCGACCGCCGACCGCCCTTGGAGCCGTCGGCACACCCGCTGGCACTGCCGCCGGACGCTTTCCTTCCGCTTGTCAGACACCCGCGTCCAATCCGTCTCAAACAGCGTCTGCCGCACCGAATACCGTCGGGCCACGCCCCAAAAGTCCAAGCTGTCCCCGATGTCCTTGAGCACGTTTTTCATGCCCATGCCCACCGCGTTGGTCAGAACGACCGCCTGTTTGGAAAACATCTGCGCCTCGGGGGAATGGGCCATCCACTTTGTCCCATAGTGATCCAACAGCGCCTTGACCTGCCCGGCGGCGTGGAACACATAGACCGGCGAGGTCACCAGGAGGACGTCCGCCCGGGAGATGCTCTCCCAGAGGGGCTCCGTGTACTTTTTATGGGGGCAGACGCTGATATCCTCAAAAAAACACGCTTTGCAACCGGCGCAAAACACGGGGCAGTCCGTCGGCAGCGTGTATTCCTCGATCTCGTGTTCCCGCCCAAAGGCGTCCAGAAACATCTCTTTCATGTGATAGGTACAACCCTTTTGCGCCGTTCCATTGATAACCATGAGCCTCATAAAAGCACCTCAAATAATTGTGCGGTAACGTTTCCACTGCCGTTCCCTATCTGTGCGAACAACCGTGCGACGCCGGATAGCGCGGCGTTTTTCTCATTCTCGGGAATTTGTGATCCGGTAGCACAGGGTCATCAGGCTATCGTTATAGTTGACGTATTCCACCGGTTTGCCGTCCCGCTCCTGCCGAATGTCCTCGCTGGTAAAGTTCCAGAGGCCGCGCACCGAGGGCAGCGCCGACAGCCGTCGGCACATGGCCCGGGCATCCGACCGGGACAGGGTGAGGATGCCGATCTCCGGGCACGTTTGGGCGGCAAAGGTCTCCAACTCGTCGGCGTGAAGAACAGTCAACCCCCCCACAGACGAACCCACAACCCCTTCCGCCACGTCAAACGCGCCCACCAAGGTCACACCCGCCGAGAGAAAGTCAAAGTTGTTGCACAAGGCGTGGCCGATATGCCCCATGCCGATGATGACAGCCCGCAGGCCCGCTCCAAGACCCAGAATGTCCCCGATCTCCCGGCAGAGCTTCTCCACGTTGTACCCATAGCCTTGCTGCCCGAAGCCGCCGAAGCAGTTGAGATCCTGCCGGATCTGGGAGGCGGTCAGCCCCAGCCGGTCGGCCAGCAGCCGGGAGGAGATGCGGGTCACCCCCTCGCCCAACAGCTCGTGCAAATGCCGATAGTACCGCGGCAGCCGCCGCACCACCGCCAACGAAACATTGTCCCTGGACATTATGCATCATGATCCTTTCGGCGCTCGTTTTACAGCAACCGCCCATAGTCTTGCGCACCGTGGAAAATTGCAAGAGCGCCTACAGGCGCTGCACCGTCTCCATCACATACGCGGCAAACTGTTCGCAGGTGGCGCCGGTGTCCCGGCCGGTGATCACGTGCGCCTTTTCCTCGTACATGCAGAGGTCCAGCGCCCGCTCCAGCTTGCCCGCCGCGTCGGCCCGCCCGATGTGGGACAGCAACATCGCCGCCGCCCGGAGCATGGAGCAGGGATCGGCGTATTTGTCGCGGCCCTCGGCCACCATGCGGGGGGCCGACCCGTGAATCGCCTCAAACATGGCGTACCGCTTGCCGATGTTGGCGCTGCCCGCCGTGCCCACCCCGCCCTGGAACTCGGCGGCCTCGTCGGTGAGAATGTCGCCGTACAGGTTGGGCAGCACCAGCACCTGAAAATCCCGCCGCCGCTTCTCGTCCACCAGCTTGGCGGTCATGATGTCGATATACCAGTCGTCAAAGGCAATCTCGGGGTATTCCGCCGCGATCGCCTTGGCGATGCGCAAAAACTTGCCGTCGGTGGTTTTAATGACGTTGGCCTTGGTCACGGCGGTCACCCGGGTGCGCCCCGTCCGGCGGGCGGTTTCAAACGCCAGGCGCACAATGCGCTCGGTGCCCCCGGTAGTGGTGACGGTGAAGTCCACCGCCAAATCGTCGTCCGCCTCGACCCCCTGACTGCCCACGGCGTAAGCCCCTTCGGTGTTCTCCCGGAAGAACATCCAGTCGATGCCCTGAGAGGGCACCTTCACCGGCCGGACGTTGGCAAACAGATCCAGTTCCTTGCGCATGGCCACGTTGGCGCTCTCGATGTTGGGCCAGGGATCCCCCGCCCGGGGCGTGGTGGTGGGCCCTTTGAGGATGACATGGCAGGCCTTGAGCCGCGCCAGCACATCCGCCGGGATGGCCTTGCCGCAGGCCGCCCGGTTCTCGATGGTCAGCCCCTCGATGTCCTCGAAGCGCACCCGGCCCGCCTTGACCTCCCCGTCCAGCAAAAACGCCAGCACACGGGCCGCCGCCCGCGTGATCGCCGGGCCGATGCCGTCCCCGCCGCACACGCCGATAACCAGCGTGTCCAAGTCCTCGTAGCGGATGAAATCCCCCTGTGTCCTCATGGCCGCCACACGGGCCGCCTGGGCGTCCAACACCGCCTCAAACCGCGCCAACGCGTGGGCTTTTTGTTTCTCGTCCAACCCGATACGCCTCCCCTTGTCCTGTGATTGGTACATATTGGTTTTCACCGATATATAGCAAGCCTTATTTTCTCAACCCATTATAAAGCCCCCGGCCCGGCTTGTCAAATCTGTAACGATGACGGAACCGGATCCCCCGGCGCGGGCCCTCAGCACCGAACCGTGATCCGCCCGCTCGCCCGCCACAGCAGAAACGCCGCCACCGCCGCCATCGCCAGCGTCGAGCCGATTTGGGCCGGTTCCGAAAACCCGAGCGCCGTCACAAGCAGCTCCCCACCGACCGCCAAAATCCACGCGCCCAACAGCCCCAGCCCCGCCGGGACAATGTGCGGCCTGATTTGGAAGCCCATCGCCCCGCTCCAGCCCGCGAAGAAGCCCAACAGCGAGGTCGTCAGCCACAGCGCCGCCCCCCCCGCCGAGAACACGCCGTTCCACAGCGCAATCGC
>JAITQI010000157.1 GCA_031289065.1 Oscillospiraceae bacterium | reverse complement strand
TGGGCAAGCTGGACATCGCCAAACGGGCCAAACAGCTGGACTACGACGCCATCCACGACACGGTGCATGAAATGGCCAAAGACGAGGCCCGTCACGGCGCGGGTTTTGCCGGACTGCTGAAGCGGTATTTCTAAGCCGAAGCGATTCGGCGGGCTATAAAAGCGCGAAAGGGGGCGGAAGCCCCCTTTCGCGCTTTTAGCCGGTCTTTATTACCGGCGCGGTTTCGGTCAGAGGGCTGTGTTCGGGGCGTCCTCCCGCTGGGGGGTCAGCATCCGTTTAACCAGGTCGGCCACATATTTCTCCCGGAACCCGGCGGCGGCGGTGTCAAAGCCGGAGAAGGGCTCAAAGAGCTTGGGGAAGGCGGAAAAATACAGCACCGAGGCGGCCGCCAGCTGCATAAGCAGCAGGGAGACCGTCTCGTCGTCCATGTCCGGGCGTTTGCGTTTGACCTCTCCGGACAGCTTGCCCAAAAAGGCGTTGAAGCGGGCGGTGACCTGTGTGTTGTAGTCGTTCCGGGCCAGGATGTCGTAAAAGTGGGACTGGATCACCCGGGGATAGGTCAGGGCGTTGAGGGCGAAGAAGGAGAAGATATCGGTGAGCTGCTTTTCCAGAGGCAGGCTCTCGGTGTAGGCGAAATCCTCCCACCCGAAGGCGTTGTCCAGGGTCACCTCTTTGACCCGCTCGAGGAGAGCCTCCTTGGAGCGGAAATAGTAGTTGACCGCCGCGCTGTTCATACCGGCCTTTTCCCCGATGCGGCGGATGGTGACCCCCTCCAGACCGTATTCCTCCATACAGGTAATGGTCGCCGCAATGATTTTTTCCTCGGCCGCGGTCATCATATGTATCGCCTCTTTCCTTGTGACTCTTTATACGCGCCTATCATATCATATCCCTGTGCCGTCGGCAACGCAAAAAGCGGGAGCGGGACGGCCGATCGCCGCTGTCCCGCTCCCGCTCTGTCCGGTTTGGCCCGGTGTCCCCCACTCACTGTCCGGCGTATTTTTGCCGCACCTGGGTGATTTCGTTGACCGGGGCCTGCTTGACCGGGTACCAGCCCCGAGAGTTGGCCTCGTTGAACAGGTCGGCCTGGATGTTGTGCTCGTCCTGGAGGATGTTGAGAAAGTCGCTGCGCAGCTGCTGGCTGACACATTCGTTGGCGAAGGTGTTGTAGTTGGCGGAGACGTACTTCTGGCTGGCGATGAGGTCGTTGATGGTTTCCTTGTCCCCCAGCGTGCCGCCGGTGATTTGGGTTGTGTTCATAGTGGTTTTCCTCCCTGTCACTTCAAGTGGTTGATCAGCGTGTCGTAGTGCTGCTGATGGCGGCCGGCGATGCTCTCCAGGCGGTTTTTCAGCCCGGCGTCGGCGCATTGCCCGGCCATGGTGCGGTACTTTTTGATGAGAACCTGTTCGACGCCCAGTTGATCCTCCAGCGCGGTCAGCTCTTTGGTGGTGAGATTGGCCATGCTCGTTCCTCCTTGTGCGGGCGCGTCCTTCTCCGGATGCGCCGCCGTATTTCACGAGTAGTTTGCCTCTTGGCCGGGGAAATATTCCTCTCCGTTTCGGTTTTCTCCGCCACTGGAAAGGTGTAACAAATTTGTCACCAAAATGTTTCAGCTTTGATGTTGAATTTTCGGCGGCAGGGGCATAATATAGAATAAAATCCGACAGATAATGACAAGATAGGAGTGGCGAGAATGCGCGTTTTCCAGAGGGGACGGTCCTTCTGTTGCGTAGCGGCCTTGGTGACCGTGTGCGCGCTTTTGTTGGCCGGGTGCGGCGTGCTAACGCCCGGCATCGAGGCGGAGGCGTCCCCCACGCCGCCCACCACGGACCCCCTCCCGACGCCGCCCCCCACGCCGAGCCCAACCCCTACACCGGAACCCACCCCCGAGCCCACCCCGGCGCCGGTGCTGGCGGAATTCACCGGCCAAGTGGAGCACCTCTTCTTCCACCCGGCCATCTACGACCCGGAATATGCCTTCGGCCGCTGGAACGCCGAGGATTTGGACGCCTGGATGGTCACCACCGGCGAATATGAAAAAATGCTGCAAAGCATCTACGAGAAGGGCTTCATTCTCGTACACCTGACCGACGTCTACGAGGAGACCACGGTGGACGGCGCGGCCCGCATGGTGCGCAAACCCCTCCTGCTGCCCGAAGGCAAAAAACCCCTGGTCATCTCTTTCGACGACGTGAACTACTACCAGTACATGCGGGAGAGCGCCATCGTCTATAAGCTCATTCTGGGCGACGACGGAGAGATTTGGGACTATTCCATCGACCCGGACGGCACCGCCCACGTCACCCAGGAGCGGGACATCGTCACCATCCTCGACGCGTTTGTCAGAGAACACCCCGACTTTTTCTGGCGCGGGGCCAAGGGTACCATCGGCCTGACCGGCTACGAGGGCATCCTGGGGTACCACACCTTCGGCGAATCGGAAAACCGGGCTTCGGAGATCGAGGCGGTGAAACCGATCATCGCCCGGCTCAAGGAAACCGGCTGGGACTTCGCCAGCCACACCTTCGGGCATCCCGACCTGAAGGTCATCAGCCTGGGCCGCCTCCAACACGACGCCGACCGCTGGCAGGAGGAAGTCGAACCCCTCATCGGCCCAACCCCCGTCCTGCTCTATCCCTACGGCGCGGATCCCCAGAAAGACGCCGCCAAGATGGACTATCTGCTGGGCAAGGGTTTCCGCATGTTCTGCGCGGTGGGCAAGGAGTCCTACGTGCGCATCGACAAGACCATCCCGGCGGTGTTCATGGACAGACGCCACCCCGACGGCACCACCCTGCGGGCCCATCGCAGCCAATACCTCGACTTGTACGACGCCCAGGAGGTCTTTGACCCGGCCCGCCCGGATACCCTGCCGGTTGACTTCTCCAAGTGACGTGACCGCGTTTCGCGTCGCTTCCTTCTTCAGGCTTCTTCTTTCGGTTCTCTCTTTCCTCTTCCCTTCTTCCTTCCCTCCCTTTCCCACTTGCGCCCCGGACGCGGCCCAGCCGCGTTCCGGGGTGCATTTTTATGAAGGGGCCCCCGCCGCCGTCCGCTTTTCTTTTGCCCAAAAAGCCAACGTCCCCCTTCTAATCTCCTCGCCGATTTGGTATACTAATACGGTACCCACAGGCAAACGGCCAAGGAGGGGGAAACACCATGCTCACCCGGCGGGACATAGAGGAACACGGCCTCGGTATGCCGGTTCTAACGGACGCGCCCATGGCGGAACACACTTCGTTCCGGATCGGCGGCCCGGCGGACCTGTTGGCCCGGCCCCGGAACGAGGCGGAGCTGACGGCCCTGCTGGCGATAGCCGCCCGGCGGGAGACGCCGGTATTTCTCATGGGCAACGGCACCAACCTGCTGGTTTCGGACGCCGGTATCCGGGGCCTTGTCGTCAAGACCGGCAACCTGTCCCGGATCGAGCGGGTGGGGGAGACAGGCCTTCGGGCCGAGAGCGGGGCGACGCTGGCCCAACTGGCCGGGACGGCGCTGGACTGTCACCTGGCCGGGTTGGCCTTCGCCCATGGCATCCCGGGCACGGTGGGCGGCGCGGTGGTGATGAACGCCGGGGCCTACCGCGGGGAGATCAGGGACGTGGCGGTGGAGACCCGCTGCTGCGACCGGTGGGGCGCGCCCAGTCTGCTGCGAGGCGGGGCCCACGAGTTCGGATACCGGCGCAGTGCCTTTGCCGCGAAGCCCGACCTGTTGGCGCTGTCCACGCTGTTTTTGCTGACGCCGGGCGACCCCGTGGAAATTCGCGGCGAAATGGACGAATACGCCCGCCGCCGCCGCCAAAGCCAACCGCTGGAGTACCCCAGCGCGGGCAGCGTGTTCAAGCGCCCCCCCGGCCGGTTCGCCGGGCCGCTCATCCAAAGCTGCGGCCTCAAGGGGTTTGCCGTGGGCGGCGCCCAGGTGTCGGAAAAACACGCCGGGTTCATCATCAACCGGGGCGGGGCCACCTGCGACGACGTGCGGCGGCTCATCGACCACATCCAACGGACAGTCCTCGCTCGGGAGGGCGTGGCGCTGGAGCCCGAAGTGCGGTTCGTGGGCCAGGCATGAGGCGGGCGGGCGTCCCGCGCTGATCGTTCACATCCAACCGCTCACCGCTGATGGGCCCAAAGAAAGGTGAATCCACAAATGAAATTTCTCATTGTGTCCGGCCTGTCCGGCGCGGGCAAGAGCCGGGTGGCCGCCCTGTTGGAGGACATGGGGTACTACTGCGTGGACAACATGCCCCCCAAGCTCATTCCCCCCTTCGCCGAACTGTGTCTGGCCTCCCAGGGGCAGTATGACCGGGTGGCGCTGATCATCGACGTGCGGGCGGGGCAGTCCTTTGACGACCTGTTTTCCTCCCTGGATACGCTGCGGGCGCTCAATTGCGACTATCAAATCCTCTTTGTGGAGGCCTCCGCCGCCATCATCGTGCAGCGGTACAAGGAGACCCGCCGCCGCCACCCGCTGGCGCTGGACGGGGAGAGCCTGGAGGAGACCATCGCCCGGGAGGAGCGGATGCTGGAGCCCATGCGCCGCCGCACCGATTTCACGGTGGACACCTCGGTCATGTCGGCCACCGAACTCAGGGATCACCTCCGGGCGCTGTTCGCCGCCGCGCCGGACATCCGTCCCATGACGGTGCTCATCCACTCCTTCGGGTTCAAATACGGTCTGCCCCGGGAGTCCGACCTGGTGTTCGACGTGCGGTTTTTGCCCAATCCCTTCTACGTGCCCGCCCTGCGGGACCTGACCGGGGAAACCCCCGCGGTGAGCGACTTCGTGCTGGAGACTGAACAGGCCCGGGAGTTCGCCGACCTGCTCACCGGGATGGTGGCCTTTTTGCTGCCCCAGTACGTGGACGAGGGCAAAACCTCTCTGGTCATTTCGGTGGGCTGCACCGGCGGCCGCCAGCGGTCTGTGGCGATCAGCCGTCTGCTGTATCGGTTTGTCGTGGATTTGGGGTATCAGGCCACCCTGACCCACCGGGACATGGGCAAGTGAGCGGTCCCTCTGATAAAAACGCGGGGCCGCGATAAACAGAGCGTTCGCGTCTCCCCTTCTTTCCGGGGGCGGAGGGCATCCGCCCCTGATTTCTGGTTTCTGGAAGTGGCGAATATGGATGTATCCGGATTTCAACCGAACCGGCTTGCGGATCTGGTTACCGCCCGGCGTTTGGGGCCCCGCGTTGTGGCGGTGGGCGGGGGCACGGGGCTGTCCACCATGCTGCGCGGTCTGAAGGAATGCACCGAAAACATCACGGCCATTGTCGCCGTTTCGGACGACGGCGGTGGCTCGGGGGTGCTGCGCCAGGATTTGGGGATGCCCCCGCCGGGGGACATCCGCAGCTGTATCCTGGCCCTGGCCAACGCCGAGCCCACGTTGCAGCGGCTGTTGGGTTACCGGTTCCCCGACGGGAGCGGCCTGGGCGGGCAGAGCTTCGGCAACCTGTTTTTGGCCGCGCTGGCCGGGATTTCGGACGGGTTCGACCAGGCGGTGTCCCGCATGGGGGAGGTGCTGGCCATCACGGGCCGGGTGCTTCCGGTGACCACCGCCGACGTGCATTTGGAGGCCCTGTTTGAAAACGGAACCGCCGTGCTGGGCGAGTCCCGCATCTATGCCCACAAAAAGCGGGAGACCTGCCGCATCAGCCGGGTGCGCCTGCGTCCGGAACATCCGGCGGCCCTGCCCGGCGCGCTGGCCGCCATCCGGGAGGCCGAGCTGATTGTCATCGGGCCGGGCAGTTTGTACACCTCGGTCATCCCCAACCTGTTGGTGGACGGCGTGGTGGAGGCCATCGTCAGCGCCCCCGCCCTGAAAGTGTATGTGTGCAACGTGATGACCCAGGAAGGGGAGACCGAGGGATATACCGCCTTTGACCATGTGCGGGAGTTGATCGGCCACTCGGACGGGCGCTTGGCGGATCTCTGCCTGGCCAACAACGCGCCGGTGCCGGACACGCTGCGGCTCCGGTACGAACAGGAGCGGGCCGAGCCGCTGCCGGTGGACAGAGAGCGCTTCGCCCGGGCGGGGGTCGCCCTGGTGGAACGCCCCCTCATCTGCGACCACTCTACATATGCCCGGCACGACCCCCGCCTGCTGGCTTACGCCCTGCTGTCCCTCTTGGGGGAATACCGCCCCCGCGCCGGCATCGCCGGGGACGGCGACACCCTCCTCCTCTCCTGGCTCCGAGAACTGCTCTGACGGGAATCACCCCCCGCCCTCCGCCGTCGCGCCTCTGTCCTCTGCCTTCTGCCCCCTGTCCTCTCGCCTGCCCACCCGTACAGCCAGCGCGGTCATGTCGTCCCCCCGGCCCTTTTCCCGTTGGGCGGCCTCCAGGATATGGGCGGCCAGTTCCCGGGGGTGTCCGTCCCCCCAGGCCGCGAGTTCCTGTTCCAGCC
>JAITQI010000148.1 GCA_031289065.1 Oscillospiraceae bacterium | reverse complement strand
GACATCGGGGCCGGGCGGATCGAAAACAAAACCACCGGGCAGCGCTGGCAGACCCAGCCCATCCCGTCCTTTGTACAGGAGATCGTCCGGGCGGGGGGGCTGTTGGCGAAGATTCGAGGGGAGATGAAGCTCAGGTGACAAAACGCGTCGCGGTACTGCCCGGGGACGGGATCGGGCCAGAGGTGACGGCTTGGGCGGTGGCGGCCTTACAGGCGGTGGGCCGCCGGTTTGGGCACGATTTTGCCTTCGCCGAGGGCCTCATTGGGGGCCGGGCGTTCGACGAGACCGGGTCGCCCCTGCCCGCGGAGACGCTGGCCCTGTGCCGCCGGTCGGACGCCGTGCTGCTGGGGGCGGTGGGGGGGCCGAAGTGGGACGAAAATCTCCCCGCCCTGCGCCCGGAGGCGGGTCTTTTGGGGGCGCGGGCCGGATTGGGGCTGTACGCCAACCTGCGTCCGGCTACGCTGCACCCCTTTTTGAGCGACCTGAGCCCGCTGCGGTCCGCGGTCACCGGGGGGCAATTTGACATGCTCATCGTCCGGGAGCTGACCGGCGGGCTGTACTACGGCGCCCGGGGCCGGGACGGGGAGCGCGTGTTTGACACCATGGTCTATACCGAAGCCGAGGTGGAACGGGTGGGCCGCCGGGCCTTTGCCCTGGCCCGGAGCCGCCGCCGGAAGCTGACCAGCGTGGACAAGGCCAACGTGCTGGACACCTCCCGGTTGTGGCGCTCGGTGATGCACCGGCTGGCCGGCGAGTTCCCCGACGTGGCCTATGAGGACATGCTGGTGGACAACGCCGCCATGCAGCTGGTGCGCCGCCCCGGGGCTTTCGACGTGCTGGTCACCGAGAACATGTTCGGGGACATCCTGTCCGACGAGGCCGGGATGATCACCGGGTCCATCGGCCTGCTGCCGTCGGCCAGTCTGGGGGCGGGGACGTTCGGCCTCTATGAGCCGGTTCACGGCTCGGCCCCGGACATCGCCGGGCGGAACATCGCCAACCCCGCCGCCGCCGTGCTGTCGGCGGCGATGCTGCTGCGGCATTCCTTTGGGCTTGCCGCGGAGGCCGAGGCGGTGGAACAGGCCGTCGCCGCCGTGTTGGCCGGGCCTCGGCGGACGGCGGATTTGGCCAGAGCGGGGGATATGGTGATCGGCACGGCGGAGATGGGCGGGCAGATTGTTGACAGGCTGAAGGCCTGAAAAACCCGTTCTTTTTTCTCGGTGTAAAAACGATTGACAATTCCCTCAAAACAAGCGAAAATAGAACAGGTAAAACGGAAGAGACAGGAGGCGCGTAACCATGTCCAAACCGGTTACCGTGAAGGAGATTTTGAGCGGCCCCGAGGCTTTGGCGGGGGAGAGCGTCGCCCTGAGAGGGTGGCTGCGCACGGTGCGGGATTCCAACTCCTTCGGGTTTTTGGAGCTCAACGACGGCTCGACGGTGAAAAACGTGCAGATCGTCATCGACGGGGCGCTGGCCAATTTTGCCGAGCTGGTCAAGCTCAACGTGGGGGCCTCGGTGCGGGCCGAGGGGGCGCTGGTGCTGACGCCGGACGCACGGCAGCCCTTTGAGGTCAAGGCGACCGCCGTGGCGGTGGAGGGGACGTCCACGCCGGACTATCCCCTGCAAAAAAAGCGGCACTCTATGGAATACCTGCGCACCATCGCCCATCTGCGCCCGCGCACCAACACCTTCCACGCGGTGTTCCGGGTCAGGAGCGAGGCGGCCTTCGCCATTCACGACTTTTTCCACAGCCGGAGGTTTGTCTACACACACACGCCCATCATCACCGGGTCGGACGCCGAGGGCGCGGGGGAAATGTTCCGGGTGACCACCCTCGACCCGCAGAAGCCGCCCCTGACCGCCGACGGACGGGTGGACTACGGCAAGGATTTTTTCGGCAAGGAGACCAACCTGACCGTGTCCGGCCAGTTAGAGGCCGAGGTGTTCGCCCTGGCCTTCGCCAAGACGTACACCTTCGGGCCGACCTTCCGGGCGGAAAACTCCAACACGCCGCGCCACGCCGCCGAGTTCTGGATGATCGAGCCGGAGATCGCCTTCGCCGACCTGAAGGACGACATGGCCCTGGCCGAGGGCATGGTCAAGCATGTGATCAGCCACGTGCTGGCCGCCTGCCCGGACGAGATGGCCTTCTTCAACGAGCGGGTGGACACCGCCCTGCTGGCGCGGCTGGAGCATGTGCGCGGGTCGGACTTCGGGCATCTGACCTACACCGAGGCCATGGCCGAGCTGCAAAAGCACAAAGACAAGTTCGAGTATCCGGTGACCTGGGGCAGCGACCTGCAGACCGAGCACGAGCGGTTTTTGACCGAGCAGGTGGTGGGCCGCCCGGTATTCATCACCGACTATCCCAAGGAAATCAAGGCCTTCTACATGCGCCTCAACGACGACGGCAAGACGGTGGCCGCGATGGATTTGCTGGTGCCGGCGGTGGGGGAGCTCATCGGCGGCAGCCAGCGCGAGGAGCGGCTTGATCGGCTGGAGGCCCGCATCACCGAACTGGGCCTGCACCCGGCGGACTATGGCTGGTATCTCGATCTGCGCCGGTTCGGCGGGGCGAAGCACGCCGGGTTCGGTCTGGGGTTCGAGCGCATGATCATGTATTTGACCGGTATGGGCAACATCCGGGACGTGATCGCCTTCCCGCGCACGGTAGGGAGCGCGGAGTTTTAGGCGATTTGTGAAGCATCGCGGAGCCGTGCGGAGCGCGGCGGGATTGTTTGGGCGAGAAGGGAGAACGGGATTTTTTGAAGGTGTTGTATTTCGACTGTGTGTCGGGCATCAGCGGGGATATGACGGTGGCGGCGCTGACCGATTTGGGGGTGCCGCCGGAGGTGGTGCGTCAGGCGCTGGCCGCGTTGCCGGTGGACGGGTATGAGTTGGGCTGGGGCAAAACCGTCAAAAACGGGATACAGGCCACGGCCTTCACGGTCACCGACACCCGGGCCGCCCGGCGGGGCACCGCCGACGGGGCGTCGGCCCATCAGGCCCACTGCTCCATGAACGACATCGAGGCCATTTTGCACCTCTCTTCCCTGACGCCGCCAGTGCGGCAGACCGCGCTGACCGTCTTCCGGATCATCGCCGAGGCCGAGGCGAAGATTCACGGGGTGCCGGTGGGGGAGGTGCATTTCCACGAGGTGGGGGCCATCGACTCTATTGTGGACATCGTGGCCGCCGCCCAGTGTATCGACCATCTGGCCCCCGACCGGATTGTCTTCTCCCAGCTGCGGGAGGGGCAGGGAACGGTGCGCACCCAGCACGGGATTTTGCCGGTGCCCACCCCGGCCACGCTGGCCATTTTGCAGGCCTGCGGCGCGCCCATTGCGTTCACCGACGCGGTGGGGGAGATGATCACCCCCACCGGGGCGGGCCTGGCGGCGGCGCTGGGGGAGACCTTCGGGGCCCCTTGCCCGGCTGGGCGGGTGCTTTCGGTGGGGTACGGCGCGGGGCAAAAGGACTTTGACCACCCCAACATTCTGCGGGCGGTGCTGGTGGACACCGAGGAGGACGCCACGCGGGACACGGTGTGCGTCCTGGAGGCCACCCTGGACGACTGCACCGGCGAAACGCTGGGCCACGCGCTGGAGGTATTGCGGGACAACGATATGCCGGAGTGTTACTTTACACCCATCACGATGAAGAAGGGGCGGCCCGGGGTGCTTTTGACCGTGCTGTGTCCGCCGGATATGGAGAGCCGGGCGGCCGAGCTCATCTTCCGGCACACCACCACCATCGGCCTGCGCCGCAGTCTGGTGGGGCGGTATGTCATGGCCCGGGAGCTGGTGACGGTGCGCACGCCGTATGGGGAGGTGCCCATGAAGGTGTCCCGTATCGGGGACATCACCCAGGTCAAGCCGGAGTTCGAGGCGGTGCGGGACTGCGCCCGGAAGGTGGGCGTGCCGCTGGACACGGTGCGGCGGGCGGCGCTGGCCGTGTTCGACGGGGTGCCCGAAACGCAGGGGTATATCCGGCTGCTGCGAAAGGACGAGAAAGAGGGTAAGGATGATGGGGGAAGCAAACATGAGGGGGAGTTCGATGAAACAACGGAACGGGCATGAACAGGTCCTAAAATTGGTACAATTCGCGCTGCTTTTGGCGATTGAGCTCATCGTCTGTTTCACCCCGCTGGGGTCGCTGCCCATCGGCCCGCTGGTGGCCACGCTGAGCCATCTGCCGGTGATCATCGCGGCGGTTTTGCTGGGGCCGGGCGTGGGCGCGGTCATGGGGTTCTCCTTCGGGCTGTTTTCCTTTCTGGTGTGGACGTTGCAGATGCCCGGCAATCCCAGCGCCTTTCTGTTTACGCCGTTTCACGCGCTGCCGGATGTGCCCCACAGCGTATGGAGCGTCGTCATATGCTTTGTACCCCGCATTTTCATCGGCGTGTTCGCGGGGCTGATCGCCCGGGGGCTTGCGCGGCGGATCAACGCGCCCAGCGCCATGAGCGCCGCCGCGCTGATCGGGACGCTGACCAACACGGTGTTTGTGCTGGGCATCGCCTATTTGGCGTTTCACAGTCTGCTGGACCCGGTGGGGCAGGGGTTCTTTGCCTTTTCCGTGGCGGCGGCGGGTTGGAACGCGGTGCTGGAGGTCGGGGTGGCGCTCATCGTTACGGCCCCGGTCTGTCTCGCGGTGCGGCGGGCGCTGGGGAAAAGAGGGGCCAAGCAGAATGATCTGTGAGAACATCGTCCTCGACCCGGCGCGGCCCGAGGTGGTGCTGACCACCTACCGGCTGTACGACTCCCCGGAGTACGACACCGGCAAGCGGCGTCCGGCGGTGCTGATCTGCCCCGGGGGGGCCTATTTGCGCACGGCCGACCGGGAGGCGGAGTTTGTGGCGCTGGCGTTTGCCGCCCAGGGCTACCACGCCTTTGTGCTGCGCTATTCCTGCGGGGCGAGGGGAGCGCTGCCCCAGCCTGTGCTGGAGGCCTTCCGGGCCATCGCGCTGATCCGGGCAAAGGCCGACGAATGGTTTGTCGATCCGAACAAAATCGCGGTTTTAGGCTTTTCGGCGGGGGGGCACCTGGCCTCCATGACGCTGACGGCCTGGAAGGACGCGGACATGCTGGCGCTGTTGCCCGGCCTGACCGCCGTCCAGATTCGCCCCGACGCGGGGATTTTGTGTTATCCCTGCATCATCTTCCCCAGCCTGATCAAGGGCATGGACGACACCATGATGGGGCGGACGGACTACACCCCGGCGGAAGCGGCCGCCTACAGCACCGACCGCAAGGTGGACGGCGATACGCCGCCCTGCTATGTTTGGACGACGGCCACCGACGCGGCGGTCCGCCCCGGGGACTCGTTCGCCTTTGTGCGGGCGCTGATGGCGGCGGGGGTGTCGGCGGAATTCCACCTGTTCGCCGAGGGGGAGCACGGCATGTCCCTGGCGGTGCCTCAGACGGCGGGGCGGCCCGCCATGATCGATGCCCGGGCGGCGGCGTGGTTTCCCATGGCGGTGTCCTGGCTGGCCCTTCAGATGGCAAAGGACAGATAAATAAAAGACAGACGATTTTTATGTGTGAAGAGGGAAAAGGTTATGTTCGAGGGGATGGACGAGGCGCAGCTGACGGGGCTGCGGAGGGTCTATGAGGAGGCTTGCGGCCGGGGGCTGACGCTCAACATGTCCCGAGGGGTGCCGGGGGTCGATCAGTTGGCGCTGTCCGAGGGGTTGCTGGCGGCGGTAAAGGATTCGGCGGCCTGCGTGACCGACGGGCTTGACGCCCGGAGCTACGGGCAGCTGGAAGGGCTGCCCGAGGCCCGCAAACTTATGGGGGACATATTGGACGTGACGCCGGACGAGGTGATTCTGGGCGGTGTCTCCAGCCTGAATTTGATGTACGACATGATGGCCCGGGCCATGAGCCACGGGGTGACACAGGGCAGCGAGCCATGGGGGCGGCAGGGGACGGTCAAGTTCATCTGCCCCGCGCCGGGGTACGACCGCCATTTTGCCCTCTGCCGGTACTTCGGCCTGGAAATGCTGCCGGTGCCCATGAGGGCCGACGGGCCGGATATGGACGCCGTGGCGGCGCTGGTCAGGGATCCGGCGGTGAAGGGCATGTGGTGCGTGCCCAAGTATTCAAATCCCACGGGGACGGTGTATTCGGACGAGACGGTGCGCCGCGTCGCCGGGCTGACCCCCGCCGCGCCCGACTTCCGGGTCTTCTGGGACAACGCCTACGCCGTCCACGACCTGTATGACGAGGTGAAGCTGCTGAGCGTCGCCCGGGCGGCCCGGGCAGCGGGGCATCCGGAGCTTGTCATTCAGTTTGCCTCCACCGCTAAGATCACCTTCCCGGGGGGCGGCATCTCCGCCGTATCGGCCGGGCCGGAGACGCTGGCGGCCATCCGGGCGTCGCTGTTTTTCCAGACCATCTGTTATGACAAGCTCAATCAGCTACGGCATGTGCGCTTTTTGAAGGATTTGGACGGGGTGAAGGCCCACATGCGCCGCCACGCCGCCCTGCTGCGGCCCAAGTTCGAGGCGGTGGACGAGATTTTGACCCGTGAGCTTTCGGGGCTGGCGTCCTGGACGGCCCCGCGGGGAGGGTACTTTATCAGCCTGGACGTTGTGCCCGGTACGGCCAAACGGACGGTGGAGCTCATGAAGCGGGCGGGCGTCCTGATGACCGGCGCGGGGGCGACCTGGCCCGACGGGCGCGACCCGGAGGACAAAAACATCCGCATCGCGCCGACCTTTCCGCCGGTGGAAGAACTCAAAACGGCGATGGGGCTTTTGTGCGTGTGCGCCAAGCTCGCGGCGGCGGAGGTTTAGGCGGGTAGAGATAAGAGGTTTTGAGGTTTAGAGCCCTTGTGGGGGAATGGGAGGGTGCGCGTTGAAGGACATCTATGAAAACCCGCTGATCAGCCGGTATGCCAGCCGGGACATGCTGGCGCTGTTTTCGCCGGACAGGAAGTTTCAGACGTGGCGGCGGCTGTGGCTGGCGCTGGCGCGGGCCGAACGGGCGCTGGGGCTGCCGATTTCCGAGGCGCAGATCGCCGAGATGGAGGCCCATCAAACCGACGTCGATTACGAGCGGGCGGCCTATTGGGAGAAGCGCCTGCGGCACGACGTGATGGCGCACATCCACGCCTGGGGCGAGCAGTGCCCGGCGGCTATGCCGATCATCCATCTGGGCGCGACCAGCTGCTACGTGGGGGACAACACCGACATTTTGCTCCTGCGGGACGGGCTACTGCTCCTGCGGGGCAAGCTGGTGAGCGCCGCGCGGGCGCTGGTTGGGTTCGCCGCTATATATAAGGACATGCCCACGCTGGGCTTTACCCATTTCCAACCGGCGCAGCTGACCACGGTGGGCAAGCGGGCCACCCTGTGGCTGCAAGAGCTGCTCATGGATTTGGACGAGCTGGAATACCGGCTGACGACCCTGAAGCTGCTTGGCTCCAAGGGGACGACCGGGACGCAGGCCAGCTTTTTGGCCCTGTTCGACGGGGATCACGGCAAGGCGCGGCGGCTGGAGGAGCTGATCGCCGCCGAGCTGGGGTTTGACGGGGTGGTTCCGGTGTCGGGGCAGACTTACTCCCGCAAGCTGGACGCCGGGGTGCTTGCCACGCTGTCGGGAATCGCGCAGAGCGCGTCCAAGTTCGCCACCGATCTGCGGCTGCTGTCCCACCTCAAGGAAATCGAGGAGCCCTTCGAGGGCGGGCAGGTGGGGTCGTCGGCCATGCCCTACAAGCGCAACCCAATGCGCAGCGAACGCATTTGCGCGCTGGCGCGGTATGTGATGGCCGACGCGCTGAACCCGGCGTTTACGGCGGCGGGGCAGTGGTTCGAGCGCACACTGGACGATTCGGCCAACAAGCGGCTGTCGGTGCCCGAGGCGTTTTTGGCGGCCGACGCGATTCTGGATATCTACCGCAATGTGGCCCGGGGCATGACGGTGTATCCGTCGGTCATCGACAAGCACATCCGGGAAGAGTTGCCCTTCATGGCCACCGAAAACATCCTGATGAACGCCGTTCGGCGGGGCGGCGACCGGCAGGAACTCCACGAGCGCATTCGGGCGCATTCGCTGGAAGCGGGGCGGACGGTCAAGGAGAAGGGTTTACCCAACGATCTGGTGTCCCGCATCGCGGGCGACCCGGCCTTCGGGCTGACCGAGCGGGACATCGAGGAAACGCTCCAACCGGAACGCTTCGTCGGCCGCGCCCCGGAACAGGTGACCGAATATTTGGAAGAAATCGTAAACCCCCTGCTGGCCCAATATCCGGCGGACGGCGCGGGAGAAGAATTAAAGGTTTGACGCGCCGCCATTGAAGATTTGCCGCCCCCCTTTCGATATATGGTCAGAATACTATTGGGCTGAAAGGATGTTTTGGGCGGTGAATCAGTTTCTTGCGCGGCAGCCGATCTTTGATCGGAATATGAATGTATACGGGTATGAGCTGTTGTACCGCTCCGACGGGGAACACAACAGCGCGGGGGCGCTGACCGACCCGGACAGAGCCACGTCAGAGCTGATGGTGACCGGGTTTCACAACATCGGCGTGGAAAAATTGACCGGGGGCAAGCGTGCCTTTGTCAACTTCACCGAGAACCTGCTGCGGGAGAAGGTGGCGACGCTGTTTTCCAACCGCTACTTGGTGGTGGAGATTTTGGAGACGGTGCGGGAGAGCCCGAAAATTATAGAGGCCTGCCAGCAGCTCAAGCACGACGGGTATCTGCTGGCGCTGGACGACTTTGTGTACGCCGAGGAAAACCGCCGCCTGCTGGGGCTTGCAGACATCGTAAAGGTGGACTGGTTGTTGCCCGACGTGGAGGAAAACGCCCGCCGCGCCCGGAACGGGAACGCCCGTCTGCTGGCCGAAAAGGTGGAGACGGAGGAGGCCTTTGAACGGGCGCGGGCGCTGGGATTTTCGCTGTTTCAGGGGTATTTCTTCAGCAAACCCACCATCCTGGCCCAAAAAAAGGTCGATCCCATGGCGGCTCACTATTTGCAGCTGGTGCGGCTGGTCAACCAGGAAGAGGTTGACTTTATCAGCCTGTCTAAGCTCATCCGCCGGGACGTGGTGCTCTCCTACCGGCTGCTGCGGCTGGTCAACTCGGTCTATTTCGGGATGCAGTATCAGGTGTCCGACATCCAGAACGCGCTGGCCATTCTGGGGCTGGCCGAAATCCGCAAGTGGATCTGTATGCTGGCCATGATGGGCATTTGCGCCGGGAAGACCGACGAGCTGGTGCGGGTTTCCATGATCCGAGGCCGGGTCATGGAGCTGTATGGGTGCAAATACCTGGGGATGAAGGACGCGGGGCATCTGTTTATGACGGGGCTCTTTTCCCTGATCGACGTGCTTTTGGACTTGCCCATGGCCGACGCCCTGAGCCAGACCTCCATTGCCGACGAGGTTTCGGCGGTGTTGCTCGGCGCGCCCGGCCCGGCGGTGGATATGCTTCGCCTGCTGGAGGCCCACGAACGGGCCGCCTGGTCGGAGGCCGAAAAACAGGCCGTCGTTCTGGGTCTGTCCGAGGAGGTTTTTTCCAAGCTGTACGTGGACGCCGTGGTATGGAGCAGCAGTTTTTCCATGTGAGCGATTTGCTTTTCGCACAGGACCGCGATATATCTATGCCGCCGCCTTCCCGCTATGTGGGAGGGCGGCGGTTTTGTCGGACAAATTTTTGGTCTAAAGGTGGACAGCGTCCATATACATAGTACAGATTCATTTACCAATCGCCAAAGGGGGAGTCCAGCGTGGAAAAACACAGCATTTACGAGGACATCGCGCAGCGCACCGGCGGGGATATTTACATCGGCGTCGTGGGTCCCGTGCGCACGGGAAAATCCACCTTCATCAAAAAGTTCATGGAGTCGCTGGTGCTGCCCAATATCGAAAACGTCAGCCGCCGGGAGCGCGCCCGGGACGAGATGCCTCAATCCGGGTCGGGGCGTACCGTCATGACCGCCGAACCCAAGTTCATCCCGGAGGAGGCGGTGGCCCTCAACCTGGGCGGCGCGGTCAATGTGAAGGTGCGGCTGATCGACTGCGTGGGGTACATGGTGCCGGGAGCGGTGGGGCAGTTCGAGGACGGGCGGCCCCGCATGGTCAACACGCCGTGGTTCGACTACGAAGTCCCCATGAGCGAGGCGGCCGAAACCGGCACCCGGAAGGTCATCGCGGAGCATTCCACCATCGGGCTGGTGGTCACCACCGACGGCACGGTCACCGAGCTGCCCCGGGAGGAATATCTGGAGTCGGAGGAGCGGGTCATCCAGGAACTCAAGGCGCTGGGCAAGCCGTTTTTGGTGCTGGTCAACTCGGCCTACCCCGAGTCGCCGCTGGCGCAGATGGTTTGCGACGAAATCGCCAACCGCCACGGCGTGGCCTGTCTGGCCACCAACTGCCAGGAGCTGGACGAGGAGGACATCACCCGGATCATCAAGGGCCTGCTGTTCGAGTTCCCCCTGGGGCAGTTAGGGCTGTTCCTGCCGCCCTGGGTGGAGACGCTGCCCTACGACCACGCCATCAAAAGCGAGCTGTACGCCGCCCTGCTGGAGAGCGCCGCCCATCTGGAGCGCATCCGGGACCTGGACGACGCCATCGAGGCCCTGCGCACCGCCTCCCACATCAGCGCCATCCGGGTGGACAAAATCGACCTGGGCACCGGCGAGGCGTCGGCCACCGTAGACCTGCCCCGGGAGCTGTTCTATCGCACGCTGGGGGAGCAGTCCGGCTTTTCCATCGCCGACGACGGGCAGCTCATGGAGCTGCTGGCCGGGCTGGCGCGGGTCAAAAGCGAGTACGACAAGGTGGAGTCGGCGTTGCTCGACGTGCGGGAACATGGGTACGGGATCGTCATGCCGGCCGCCGAGGAGCTGACGCTGGAGGAGCCGGAGATCGTCAAGCAGGGCGGCCGGTACGGGGTGCGCCTGCGGGCCAGCGCGCCGAGTATCCATATGATCCGGGCGGACATCACCACCGAGGTGTCCCCCATTGTGGGCAACGAAAAACAATCGGAGGAGCTTATTCATTATCTGCTGGCCGAATTCGACGACGAGCCTGACAAAATATGGCAGTCAAACATCTTCGGCAAGTCCCTTCACGACCTGGTCAGCGAGGGGCTGCACAACAAGCTCAAAAAGATGCCGGAGGACGCCCGGGGCAA
>JAITQI010000130.1 GCA_031289065.1 Oscillospiraceae bacterium | reverse complement strand
CCGGGACAGGAAGGACACGCCCTGCTTCCGGGCCTGCGCCTCCATGCGCATGGACAAATCCGGCCCGGAGATCGCCTCCAAACCGGGATAGTTTTCAATGTCGCCGGTGGTGGTCATCTGCCCGCCGCAAAACTGCCGTTCCAGCACCGTGACGGACAAACCGGCCCGCGCCCCGTAAAGGGCGGCGGTCAGTCCGGCCGGCCCGCCGCCGACCACAAGCATGTCTGGCAACGCAAACGCCTCCTCTCTGCAATCGACAAAAATTCCCAAAAACGCCTCTTTACAAGGACAACCATGTGTGGTAATATATGGATGGCCGACGGAGAGAAGAACCGCTCCGCCGCTCATCCAAACTCAGCCGCCTATCTTTATCCCATAACCCACTTGGCCATCCGGAAACGGGTGGTCGCTTTTTTTGCAAACAGAAGACAGGGGAGAGAAGATAGAACGGGGGGGTAGGGTGCGGGTCAGTTGTCCAGGGCGCGGGCGGCGACTTGGGCGGACAGCAGGGTCGAGAAGTCTTCCAGGGGCATAGCCCCCAGATCGCCTACTTTCCGGCCCCGCGCGGCCACCTGACCGGCCTCGGCCTCCCGGTCGCCCAGCACCAGCATATAGGGGATCTTCTGGTTCTGGGCCTCCCGGATTTTGTAGCCGATTTTTTCATTGCGTTCGTCCAGCTCCGCCCGGAACCCGGCGTCCCGCAGCTGGTCGTAGACCGTCCGGGCGTAGTCGTGCTGCCGCTCGGTGATGGGCAGCACGATGACCTGGGTAGGGGCCAGCCAGGCCGGAAGCGCCCCGGCGTATTTTTCAATGAGCAGCGCCAGCGTCCGCTCGTAACAGCCGATCGAGGTGCGGTGGATGACATAGGGGAACTTCTTCTGCCCGTCCCGGTCGGTGTATTCCATGCTGAAGCGTTCGGCCAGCTGGAAGTCGATCTGGATGGTGATCAGCGTGTCCTCCTTGCCGTGGACGTTGCGGATTTGAATGTCCAGCTTGGGGCCGTAAAAGGCGGCCTCGCCGTCGGCCTCGGTGTAGGCAAGGCCCGTGTTGTCCAGAATCGCCTTCATGCGGGTCTGCACCGCGTCCCACTGTTCGGGCGCGCCGATGTATTTTTCCCGGTTGGCCGGGTCCCACTTGGAAAAGCGGTAGGACACGTCGCCGTCCAGCCCCACGGCCTTGAGCATGAAGGCCGCTAGGGACAGGCAGTCCGCAAACTCGGTCTCCAGTTGCTCCGGCGTACAGGCGATATGCCCCTCCGAAATGGTGAACTGCCGCACCCGGATGAGGCCGTGCATCTCGCCGGAGGCCTCGTTGCGGAACAGCGTCGAGGTTTCGTTTAAGCGCATGGGCAGGTCGCGGTAGGAGCGGGGGCGGGCCAGATAGGCTTGGAACTGGAAGGGGCAGGTCATGGGCCGCAGGGCGAAGACCTCGTTTTTATCGTCCTCCGGGTCGCCGAGAATGAACATGCCCTCCCGGTAGTGATCCCAGTGGCCGGAGAGCTTATACAGCTCCCGTTTGGCCATGAAGGGGGTTTTGGTCAGCAGGTAGCCCCGCCGCTGTTCCTCGTCCTCCACAAACCGTTGCAGCAGCTGGATGACACGCGCTCCCTTGGGCAACAGCAGGGGCAGACCCTGGCCGATATAGTCCGACGTGGTAAAATAGTCCAATTCCCGGCCCAACCGGTTGTGGTCCCGTTTTTTGGCCTCTTCCAGCGCCTCGAGATGGGCGGCCAGTTCCTCCTTGGTGTCGAAGGCGGTGCCGTAAATCCGGCAGAGCATGGGCCGGTTGGAATCCCCCCGCCAGTAGGCCCCGGTGGCCGACAGCAGCTTGAAGGCCTTGACCCGGCCCGTGTGATCCACATGGGGCCCGGCGCACAGGTCGGTGAAGTCCCCCTGTTTGTAGAAGTGGATGGCCGCCCCCTCGGGCAGATCGCGGATGAGCTCCAGCTTATAGGGCTGATCCTTCATCAGGGCCAGCGCCTCGTCCCGGGGCAGGTCAAAGGGCTCGATACGGTAGCGCTCCTTGACGATGGCCTTCATCTCTTTTTCGATGGCGGCCAGTTCTTCGGGGGTGAAGGGCTTCTCGACGTCAAAATCGTAATAAAATCCGTTCTCAATGGCCGGGCCGATGGCTACCTTGGCGCTGGGATACAACCGCAGCACCGCCTGGGCCATAATATGGGAGGCGCTGTGACGCAGCGTGGACAGGGGGAACTCAGACATGTTGGCTCACATCCTCAAAGCAGTTTGGATTGTGTGATAGTATAACACGAAAATGGACAAAAAGCAATCAGTACACGGGATTTCTTTCCCCCGCCGCGTTCTGCCCCGCCGACCCGCCTCATATAGTGTGGTGCCCCGCCCCCCCCTGAACGCCCTGCCAAATCCTCCACCCGTTCCATATTGCGCAATGCGACAAAATGCGCTATAATAGACACCGGATGACTTCTTGCTTCTGACCGCTCACATCCAACCTTTGAAAGGAGGCCTGCCGCCGTATGCCGCTTGAACGCCGCGTTGGGGTGGACATCGGTTCCACCACACTCAAAGCCGTTGTGCTCGACGAGGGGGACAACGTCCTCTACGCCCAGTACCGCCGCCACCGTTCCGACGTGCGGGGCGAATTGGCCTTGCTTCTGGAGGAGATGGCGGCCGGTCTGCCCGGATTGAGCGCCCCCCTGCGGGTGACCGGTTCGGCGGGGATGGGCGTCTCCCAGGAATTGGGCCTGCCCTTCGTGCAGGAGGTGGTCGCGGCCACCGCCGCGGTGGACAGATTCCTGCCCGAGACCGATGTGTTTATCGAACTGGGCGGCGAGGACGCCAAGATTACATACTTAAAACCCACTCTCAGCCAGCGCATGAACGGCACCTGCGCCGGAGGGACGGGGGCCTTCATCGACCAAATGGCCGCCCTCCTGCAAACCGACGCCCGGGGCCTAAACGAGCTGGCCAAAGAGCATAAAACCCTCTACACCATCGCCTCCCGGTGCGGCGTATTTGCCAAGAGCGACATGCAGCCCCTGCTCAACGAGGGGGTCTCCCGGGAGGACTTGGCCGCGTCGGTCTTCCAGGCGGTGGTCAACCAGACCATCGCCGGGTTGGCTTGCGGGCAGCCCATCGCCGGAACGGTGGCCTTTTTGGGCGGGCCGCTGCACTATCTGTCCGAACTGCGGGCCGCCTTCGAGCGCACCCTGGCCGCCCGGGGCACCTCCTTTGTCACCCCCGAGCGGGCCGAGGTGTTCGTCGCGGTGGGGGCGGCGTTGGGGGCCCAGGGGGAACCCGTTCCCTTGGACGAACTGGCTGTCCGCCTGCGCACAGCGCCGGGCGGCCGGGCCGACATGCCCCGCCTGGCCCGCCTGTTTGACACCCCGGAGGACCGGGCGGCCTTTGATACGCGCCACGCCGGGGACACCGCCCCCCGCGCCCCCATGGAAGAAGCCAACGGCCCCTGTTTCCTGGGCCTGGACGCCGGAAGCACCACCGTCAAAGCGGCGCTCACCGCCGACGACGGCAAGCTGCTGTACAGCTATTATACCCCCAACAAGGGCTCCCCCCTGCAATCCGCCCTCGACATCCTCAAAAATATGTACGCCGCCCTGCCCCCAACCGCCTATATCGCGGGGGCCTGCGTC
>JAITQI010000049.1 GCA_031289065.1 Oscillospiraceae bacterium | reverse complement strand
ATCCAGACGATAATCCGCCGGAAGTGTTCCATGAACAGGGCGATTCGGTCGCAGACGTAACAGCCAGCCTCCAGGGCGGGCAGATTCTTTCCGCCTGTTTCCTCCAGGTGGGCGTACAGACTTTCCAACATCAGGGCCAGGCTCAGACGGGCGGGTCTCTCCAGCATCCGGGCCAGATGGCGGGCGCAAAAGCCCCGGGCGTTGGTCTCCAGGCGCACAGACGGCTCCATCATGGCGTCGCCCAGGATATACCGCAGGCTGGCCTCCTCCAGATTTCTCCGCAAAAAACACAGCGGGCAGCCCTCGTCAGGGCGTTCAAAGGCCTCGCTGATGGGAACCGTGTAAATTTTTTCCTTCATCTTTCTCCCTCAAAACGCTACACGCGCAGCGCGATTTCCAGCGCCAGGCGCAGGTACCTCTCGTTGGCGCTGCGGGGCACCCGGCCCATTGTCCGCTGGTCCCAGTTTTCGGCGTCCAGATTGTCCTCGGCGAAGAGGTACTGATACACCTCGACCCCCCGGAAGAGACCCACCGCCGCCAGCGCAGCGCACTCCATCTCTACGGCCACGCAACCTTCGGCCCGGCGCTTGGCCATATTGCTCCGCGTCTCCCGGTAAATGGCGTCGGTGCTCCAGGTTTTCCCGGTGACAAAGGGCAAATTCATTTCGGTGAGAATGTTGGCCAGGCGGGCGGCCGTGGGCACTTCCACATAGTCGGCCGGCGGCAGATAGTGGTAGCTGGTGCCCTCATCCCGGCAGGCCGCCGTGGGTACAATCAGCCGTCCGGCCTCCAGGGTTTTGTCCAGCACGCCGCAGGAGCCGAAAAAGACCACTTTTTTGGCGCCCTTGGAGATGAGCTCCTCCAACATCCCCGCCGCGACCGCGGCGCCGACCAGGGATTCGT
This sequence comes from Oscillospiraceae bacterium, assembly GCA_031289065.1. Taxonomy (GTDB): domain Bacteria; phylum Bacillota; class Clostridia; order Oscillospirales; family UBA929; genus JAIRTA01. The sequence continues at coordinate 1,823 of JAITQI010000049.1, read as the reverse complement.
ACAGCGCCAGTTCTCTGTTCTGATAGGTCAGCCGATATATCGGCATATGAAACCCCGCATGGATGACTTCCATGGGCACCGGATCATATTTGACCAGGGCGCGGCGGAGGATCTCCCGTTTGAAGGTGGCAACGGCCACCTCCGGAAAACCGTAAATCGGCGGCGCGAGGTGCTGGGGATTCAAGATCGCGACGGGGTTGGGATCGTAACTGTTCAGGATGCTCATGCCAAACACCAGCCTTTAGGCGCGGCTCCCCGCCTTCGCCATTGAGGGCGGGGAATCTGTATAGATAGGGTTTACCATATATCGATGTAAACCGTGAAAACCTTTGACAAAGCTACCCTTCTTTGGCCTGTTTTACCAGTGTATACAGCAAATTCATCGCCTCGATAGGGGTGAGGGTGTCCAAGTTGAGATCCCTCAGCCGCTCTCGGAGGGCGGCGGCGCCCATATCGGTCAGGCTGACCTGGGCCGGAGGGGCCTCGGCCTCCCGGCGGCGGCCCGTTTGGCGCACCGGGGCCCCGGCCTCCAAATCCTTCAGCACCTCTTTGGCCCGGATGATGACCCGGTCGGGCAGCCCCGCCAGGGCGGCCACCTCCACGCCAAAGCTGTCGTCCGCCCCGCCAGGCACGATCTTGCGCAGAAAGATGATGTCCATACCCCGCTTTTTGACGGCGATGTTGTAGTTCTTCACGCCGGGCAGCAGCGCCTCCAGTTCGGTCAGCTCGTGGTAGTGGGTGGCGAACAGGGTTTTGGCCCCCAGCCGTTTGGGGTCCGCCGCGTGCTCCAGCACGGCGCGGGCCACGCTCATGCCGTCGAAGGTGGAGGTACCCCGGCCGATTTCGTCGAGGATGAGCAGGCTTTTGGCGGTGGCGTTTTTGAGGATGTCGGCCACCTCGGTCATCTCCACCATGAAGGTGGAGCGGCCCCCCGCCAGGTCGTCTTGGGCCCCGATGCGGGTGAAGACCCGATCCACCGCGCCGAGCCGGGCCGAAGCCGCCGGGACAAAGCTGCCGATCTGTGCCATGAGCACGATGAGGGCGGTTTGGCGCATGTAGGTGGACTTGCCCGCCATGTTGGGGCCGGTGATGATGGCCACCGGGGCGCGGCCGTCCAGCCGGACGTCGTTGGGCACGAACAGTCCGCCCTCCAACATGCGCTCCACCATGGGATGACGGCCCTCCCGGATGTCAATGCCGTCCGAATAGTCCACCTCGGGCTTGCAGTACCGGTGCCGCACCGCCGCCTCGGCCAGGGAGCACAGGGTGTCGGTGCCGGCCACCGCCTGGGCGGTCTTTTGCACCCGGGCGGCGTTTTGGGCCAGCTCCGCCCGTAGGGTTTGGAACAATTCGTATTCCAGCCCCACCAGCCGCTCGTGGGCGTTTAGGATGGTGTTTTCCATCTCCTTGAGCCCCTCGGTGATGTATCGCTCGCATCCGGCCAGGGTCTGCTTGCGGGTGTAAGCGGGGGGCACTAAGTGGTAGTAGCTTTTGGACACCTCGATGTAGTAGCCGAACACCTTGTTGTAGGCCACTTTGAGGCTTTTGATGCCGGTTTTCCCTTTCTCCTCGGCCTCCATTTCGGCCACCAGGCCTCGGGTGTCCCGCAAGATACCCCGCAGGCGATCCACCTCTGGGTCGAAGCCGTCTTTGATGAAGCCACCCTCCCGGACGGAGTGGGGCGGCTCGTCGGCGACGGCGGCATCCAGACGGTCCCGCAGGTCGGCCAGCTCGTCCATCGCCCGGTGCAGATCCCGGAGAATCGGGGCTTTGACCCCGTCCAGCAGCGCCCGTAGCTGGGGCAGGCGGGCCAAGGCCCCGTG
>JAITQI010000010.1 GCA_031289065.1 Oscillospiraceae bacterium | reverse complement strand
GCCCTCCCTTTCATGCGATCCCTCTGTCCGCTATTGATCGTGTCAGCCTTTTTTAACACGCCTGACAAACGGGCGGCCCCTTACCGGGGGCCGCCCGTTTGGTTTTTTAGGGGAGACTGGTTTGCGCTTATTCCCCCGCGGGGGGAATGCGGTTGTCGTCCGGGTCGAGACGCTGGAGGTGGCGGTCGTAGTTCCGGTAGCGTTCCATGCCGGAGCCGGCGGGCACCAGTTTGCCGATGATGACGTTTTCTTTCAGGCCCAGCAGATGGTCCACCTTGCCCCGGATGGCGGCCTCGGTGAGCACCTTGGTGGTCTCCTGGAAGGAGGCGGCGGACAGGAAGGAGTCGGTGGCCAGGCTGGCCTTGGTGATGCCCAGCAGGAGCATGGAGCAGACGGCCAGTTCTGTGCCCTCCTCGCCGCCGTCGATCCGCTTTTGCACGGCGGCGTTGGCGTCCTCAAACTCGAAGACGTCGGCCATGGAGCCCAGGAGCAAATCGGTGCCCCCGGAGGACTCCACCTTGACCTTGCGCATCATCTGGCGCACAATGACCTCGATGTGTTTGTCGTTGATGTCAACGCCCTGCTGGCGGTAGACGTGCTGGACTTCCTGGATCAGGTAGTTCTGCACCGCCTCGACGCCGTTGATGGCCAGGACGTCGTGGGGGGAGAGGGCCCCTTCGGTGAGTTCGGTGCCCTTTTCCACGTGCTGTTTGTTCTTGACCCTGAGGATGGCGGTGCTGGGCACCTGATAGGTGCGGTTGTCGCCGGTCTCCTCGTTGGTCACGGTGATGACGTACATGGCCCCCTTGCGGGTCTCCTCGACGGTGATGGCGCCGCCGATTTCGGAGAGCACGGCCACCCGCTTGGGCCGCCGGGCCTCGAAGAGTTCCTCGACCCGGGGCAGGCCCTGGGTGATGTCCTCCGAGGTGGCGATGCCGCCGGTGTGGAAGGTGCGCATGGTCAGCTGGGTGCCCGGCTCGCCGATGGACTGGGCGGCGATGATGCCCACGCTCTCGCCCACGTTGACCAGCTCGCCGGTGGCCAGGTTGGCCCCGTAGCAAGTGGCGCAGACGCCGTGCCGCGCCCGGCAGCCCAGGATGCTTCTGACCTTGACCCGCAGCACCCCGGCGGCCACAATCGCGTCGGCCTCCGGCTCGCTGATGAGCGCGCCCCGGGGATAGAGCAGGCGTCCGTCGGGGGCGAGGACGTCCTCGGCCAGGTAACGGCCGGTCAGGCGGTCGGCCAGGGGTTCGATAACCGAGCCGTTGTCGGTGATTTCAAAGACGGTGAGGCCCTGATAGGTGCCGCAGTCCACCTCCCGAATGATGACCTCCTGGGAAACGTCCACCAGGCGGCGGGTGAGGTAGCCCGAGTCGGCGGTACGCAGGGCGGTGTCGGCCAGGCCCTTGCGCGCCCCGCGGGAGGAGATGAAGTATTCGAGAACCGACAGGCCCTCGCGGAAGTTGGCCTTGATGGGGATTTCGATGGTCTTGCCCGCCGTGTTGGCCATCAGGCCGCGCATACCGGCCAGCTGACGGATCTGGTTCATCGAGCCGCGGGCCCCCGAGTGGGCCATCATGTAGATCGGGTTGAACCGGTCGAGGCCGCCCTGCATGGCTTCGGTGACCTTTTTGGTGGTGGCGTCCCACTCTTCGATGACCAGGCGGTAGCGCTCCTCGTTGGTGATCAGGCCCCGCTTGAACTGTTTGTCGATGAGGGCCACCTTTTCCTCGGCGGACTTGATGAGGCTGGCCTTTTCCTTGGGCACCACCATGTCGGAGATGGAGATGGTCAGGGCGCCCCGGGTAGAATACTTGAAGCCCAAGGACTTCACGCTGTCCAGCAACACCGCCGAGCGGGCGAAGCCGTGCTTTTTGATGCAGGCCTCGATGATGCGTCCCAACTCTTTTTTGCCGGCGAGGAAGGTGATCTCCAGATCGCAGATCCGGGTCGGGTCGGAGCGGTCCACAAAGCCCAGGTCCTGCGGGATGTCCTCGTTGAACAGAATGCGTCCCACCGTGGCGTCGATGATCCGGGTGACCGGACTGCCGTCTATCTCCCGGGTGGCCCGCACCCGGATGGGGGCGTGAATGCCCACCGCTTCGGCCTCGTAAGCCATGAGGGCCTCGTTGAAGTTGGCGAACACCTTGCCCGCCCCCGGCTCGTCCTCCCGCACGATGGTCAGGTAATAGGAACCGAGCACCATATCCTGGGTGGGCACGGTGACCGGGCGGCCGTCCTTGGGGTGCAGGAGGTTGTTGGCCGAGAGCATGAGGAAGCGGGCTTCGGCCTGGGCTTCGGCGGACAGGGGCACGTGAACCGCCATCTGATCGCCGTCGAAGTCGGCGTTGTACGCGGTACACACCAGGGGATGCAATTTGAGGGCGCGGCCTTCGACGAGCACCGGCTCGAAGGCCTGAATCCCCAGACGGTGCAGGGTGGGGGCGCGGTTTAACAGCACCGGATGCTCCGAGATGATGTTTTCCAGGGCGTCGTAGACCTCGGTGCGGGTGCGCTCCACCATCTTTTTGGCGGATTTGATGTTGTTGGCCGCGCCGTCCTCCACCAATTTTTTCATGACGAAGGGCTTGAACAGCTCCAGGGCCATCTCCTTGGGCAGACCGCACTGGTAGATTTTCAGCTCCGGGCCCACCACGATGACGCTGCGGCCGGAATAATCCACCCGCTTGCCCAGCAGGTTCTGACGGAAACGGCCCTGCTTGCCCTTGAGCATGTCGGACAGGCTCTTGAGGGCGCGGTTGTTGGGGCCGGTGACCGGGCGGCCCCGGCGGCCGTTGTCGATGAGGGCGTCCACCGCCTCCTGGAGCATGCGTTTTTCGTTGCGGACGATGATGTCGGGCGCGCCCAACTGCAACAGCCGTTTGAGGCGGTTGTTGCGGTTGATGACCCGGCGGTAGAGGTCGTTTAAGTCGGATGTGGCGAACCGGCCGCCGTCGAGCTGCACCATGGGGCGGATTTCCGGGGGAATAACCGGCACCGCGTCCATGATCATCCATTCGGGGCGGTTGCCCGAGGCCCGGAAGAACTCCACGACCTCCAGCCGCTTGATGATGCGCAGTTTCTTTTGGCCGCCCGCGTCCTTTAGCTCGGCCCGCAGTTCGGCGGACAGGGTTTCCAGGTTCATCTCGGCCAGCAGTTCCCGAACGGCTTCGGCGCCCATCCCGGCGCGGAAATCGTCCTCATATTTTTCCTGATAGTCCCGGTAGTCTTTTTCCGAGAGGATCTGCTTTTTTTGCAGGGGCGTGTCTCCGGGGTTGATGACGATGTAGGCGGCGAAATAGAGCACCTTTTCCAGCAGACGGGGGGACATGTCGAGAATCAGCCCCATGCGGGAGGGGATGCCCTTGAAATACCAGATGTGAGACACCGGGGCGGCCAGGTCGATGTGCCCCATGCGCTCACGGCGCACCCGGGCGCGGGTGACCTCCACGCCGCACCGGTCGCACACGCGGCCCTTGTAGCGGATTTTTTTATACTTGCCGCAGTAGCACTCCCAGTCCTTTGTCGGGCCGAAGATGCGCTCGCAGAAGAGGCCGTCCCGCTCCGGCTTGAGGGTACGGTAGTTGATGGTCTCCGGCTTTTTGACCTCGCCGTGGGACCACTCCCGGATCAGATCGGGGGAGGCCAGACCGATTTTGATGGCTTCAAAGGGGGCGTAACTCATGGGCTCAAACCGCCTTTCAAATCAGAGGACAGGGGGCAGAAGACAGAGGACAGAGATTTTGGGGTGGCGGCGGGAACGTAGGAGGCCGCTTCCGCTGATTTCTGGCCTAAATGTTGAAGAGTTCTTCGGGTTCCTTTGCCGGGGCTTCCTCGCCGTCTTCGTCGTCGAAGTCGTCGTCGGCCTCGTCGTCGTCCTCCATGTCGTCCAGGACGAAGCCGCGCTCGGCCAGTTCCCGCTGCTCCACCAGCAGCGTCTCGTCCTCCCGGTCTTCCCGCTCGACCCGGGCGAAGTTGTCGTCCTCTTCGTCGTCCTTGAGCTCGATTTCGTTCATGTCCTTGTCCAGCACGCGAATGTCGAGGCAGAGGGACTGCAATTCCTTGATGAGCACCTTGAAGGACTCGGGCACGCCGGGCTGGGGCACGTTGTGCCCCTTGACGATGGCCTCGTAGGTCTTGACCCGGCCCACGATGTCGTCGGACTTGACGGTGAGGATTTCCTGAAGGGTGTAGGCCGCGCCGTAGGCTTCCAGGGCCCACACTTCCATCTCGCCGAAGCGCTGCCCGCCGAACTGGGCCTTGCCGCCAAAGGGCTGCTGGGTGACCAGACTGTAGGGGCCGGTGCTGCGGGCGTGGATTTTGTCGTCCACCAGGTGGGCGAGCTTGAGGAAGTAGACGTAGCCCACGGTGACCGGGTTGTCAAACTGGGCCCCGGTGCGCCCGTCGTAGAGGACGCTCTTGCCGTCCCGGCGCAGACCGGCCAGCTCCAGCGTGTCGGCGATGTCGTCCTCGTCGGCCCCGTCGAAGATGGGGGTGGCCACCTTCCAGCCCAGGGCGCGGGCGGCATAGCCCAAGTGGACTTCCAGCACCTGCCCGATGTTCATGCGGGAGGGGACGCCGAGGGGGTTGAGGACAATATCCAGCGGCGTGCCGTCGGGGAGGAAGGGCATATCCTCCTGCGGCAGGATGCGGGAGATGACGCCCTTGTTGCCGTGGCGGCCGGCCATTTTGTCGCCCACCGAAATTTTCCGTTTTTGCGCGATATAGCAGCGCACCACCATGTTGACGCCGGGGTTGAGCTCGTCGCCCGCCTCCCGGGTGAACACCTTGACGTCCACCACGATGCCGCTCTCGCCGTGAGGCACACGCAGGGAGGTATCCCGCACCTCGCGGGCCTTTTCCCCGAAGATGGCCCGCAGCAGGCGCTCCTCGGCGGTCAGCTCGGTTTCGCCCTTGGGGGTCACCTTGCCGACCAGGATGTCCCCGGCGCGCACCTCGGCGCCGACGCGGATGACCCCCCGGTCGTCCAGGTCGCGCAGGGCGTCCTCGCCGACGTTGGGGATGTCCCGGGTGATCTCCTCGGAGCCCAGCTTGGTGTCCCGCGACTCCAGCTCGTACTCCTCGATGTGGATGGAGGTGAACACGTCGTCCCGCACCAGGCGTTCGTTGATGAGGATGGCGTCCTCGTAGTTGTAGCCCTCCCAGGTCATAAAGCCGATGAGCACATTGCGCCCCAGGGAAATTTCCCCCTGGGAGGTGGAAGGCCCGTCGGCCAGCACGTCCCCGGCCTTGACCCGGTCTCCGGCGCTGACGATGACTTTTTGGTTGATACAGGTGCCCTGGTTGGAGCGCAGGAACTTGGTCAGGCGGTAGGTTTTTTTCTTGCCGTCGTCATAGGCCACCCGGATGGCGTTGGCCGACACGTTCTCCACCACGCCGTCGGCGGTGGCCACCTTGACCACGCCGGAATCCACGGCGGCCTTGTACTCGATGCCGGTGCCCACGATGGGGGCCTCGGTCACCAGCAGCGGGACGGCCTGGCGTTGCATGTTGGAGCCCATCAGGGCGCGGTTGGCGTCGTCGTTTTCCAGGAAGGGGATCATGGCGGTGGCCACGGACACCATCATCTTGGGGGAGACGTCCACGAAGTCCACCCGCTCGCGCTCCACCTCGATGATCTCATCCCGGTGGCGGCAGGTGATGCGGTCCCGGGCGAAGGATCCGTCCTCGGCCAGGGGTTCGTTGGCCTGGGCGACGATATACTCGTCCTCCACGTCGGCGGTCATGTAAATCACGTCGTCGGTGAGCCGGAGGGTGCCCGGCTCGACGCGGCGGTAGGGGGTTTCGATGAAGCCGTACTCGTTGATACGGGCGTATGTGGACAGGTAGGAGATCAGGCCGATGTTGGGGCCTTCCGGCGTCTCAATGGGGCACATGCGGCCGTAGTGGCTGTAGTGAACGTCCCGCACCTCGAAGTTGGCCCGCTCCCGGGACAGGCCGCCGGGGCCCAGGGCGGACATGCGCCGCTTGTGGGTCAGCTCGGCCAGGGGGTTGGTCTGATCCATGAACTGGGACAGGGGGGAGGAGCCGAAGAACTCCTTGATGGAGGCGGTCACCGGGCGGATGTTGATCAGGGACTGGGGGGTCACGATGTCCAGATCCTGAATGGTCATGCGCTCCCGGATGACCCGCTCCATGCGGGAGAACCCGATGCGGAACTGGTTTTGCAGCAACTCGCCCACGCTGCGCAGACGGCGGTTGCCCAGGTGGTCGATGTCGTCCTGGACGCCGATGCCGAAGGCCAGGCCGCACATGTAGTTGACGGAGGCCAGGATGTCGTCGAGGATAATGTGTTTGGGGATGAGCTCGTCTACCCGGTCGGCGATGGCCTCTTTCAGCTCCTCGCCGGTATAGCTGTCGAGCAGCTGGGTGAGGACGGAGTAGGACACCCGCTCCCGAATCCCCGCCTCGGCGGGGTCGAAGTCCACGAAGTATTTCATCTCCACCATGCCGTTGGAAAACACCTTGATGGGCCGTCCGTCCAGGTCGATGACCACTTGGGACACGCCCTTGGACTCCAAGGCCCGGGCCCGATCCCGGGTGAGGGTCTCCCCGGCCTCGGCCAGGATCTCCCCGGTGCGGGGGTCGGTCACCGGCCCGGCCAGCCGGCGGCCGGTCAAGCGGGGGGCGAGGGCCAGTTTTTTATTGAATTTGTACCGCCCCACGCTGCTCAGGTCGTAGCGGTGGGGGTCAAAAAACAGGTTGTGAATCAGGGTCTGGGCGCTGTCCACGGTGGGGGGCTCGCCGGGGCGCAGGCGGCGGTAGATTTCAATGAGGGCGTCCTCTTGGGTTTTGGAGGGGTCGCGCTCCAGGGTGGTCACGATGCGGGGATCCTCTCCGAAGGTCTCCAGGATCTGGGCGTCGGTTTTCAGCCCCAGGGCCCGGACGAAGGAGGTCACCGGCAGCTTGCGGTTTTTGTCGATGCGCACGTGGAAGAGGTCGTTGATGTCGGTCTCGTACTCCAGCCAGGCTCCCCGGTAAGGGATGACGGTGGCCTCCAACATGGGCACGGCGCTCTTCTCAGGGCGCTGCTCGAAGTAGATGCCCGGGCTGCGGACGATTTGGGAGACGATGACCCGCTCGGCGCCGTTGATGATGAAGGTGCCCCCCTCGGTCATCAGCGGGAAGTCGCCCATGAAGATCTCCTGTTCCTTGATCTCCTCGGTCTCCCGGTTGCGCAGGCGCACACGCACTTTCAGCGGGGCGGCAAAGGTGGCGTCCCGTTCCTTGCACTCCTCGACGGTGTACTTGGGCTCCTCGTCCATGACGAAGTCGATGAAGCTCAGCTCCAGGTTGCCGGTGTAGTCGGTGATGGCCGACACATCGTGGAAGACCTGCTTGAGCCCCACGTCGAGGAACCACTGGTAGGAGCTTTTTTGCACCTCCACCAGATTGGGAACCTCCAACACGTCGCCCAGCCGGGCGTAGCTCTTGCGCAGCGTCTTCCCGCAATGTACGTCCTTGACTGTGTTGAGCACGTCGTTAGGCATCGGAAACGCTCCTTTCAGAAGTGAGACACAGAGGGCGCGGAGAGGCCGAAGTACAAGCTCCGACTTCTGACCTCCGGCGCGGCACGCCCGGCGGCGTTGTTCAAAACTTCTCGGTTCCCCCTTGCATTTCCCGCCCGCCTGTGGTATATTATCAGAGGTGGAATGCCGTTATGCGGGAAAAGCGGGATGCAAGTTAAAAGTGTATCATGCTCTTGGCCTTGTGTCAAGGGCTTTTTTTGCGGCTTTTTACGGTTTTTTGCGAATTTGACCTCACGGGCAAAGAAAAACGACTGATCGCGGGAAGCTCTTGTCAAACCCCGGCGCGGTTGATATAATGGGATGAATTGTCGAAGGCGTTTGCGCCGCGACACGGAGGAGTTGGGCCATGGGTAAGATCATCGCCGTTGTCAACCAAAAGGGAGGCGTGGGCAAGACCACCACCGCGGTCAACCTGTCCTGCGCCCTGTGCGAGGCCGGAACACGCACCCTGCTGACCGATTTTGACCCGCAGGGCAACGCCACCTCCGGCATGGGCGTGGACAAAAACGTCGCCCCCACCGTCTACGAAGCCCTGGTGGGCACGGTGACCGCCGAGCGGGCGGTGGTGCTCACCCGGTACGGCGGGGCGCTGCTGCCGGCCAACAAGTCCCTGTCCGGCGCGGAAATCGAGCTGGTGAGCGTACCCAACCGGGAATACCTGCTCAAGCAGGCTCTGGAGACCCTGCGCCACGCCTACGACTTTATCCTCATCGACTGCCCCCCCTCCCTGGGCCTGCTCACCCTGAACGCCCTGTGCGCCGCCGACACGGTGCTCGTGCCGGTGCAGTGCGAGTATTACGCCCTGGAGGGTTTGTCCGACCTGATGTACACCATCCGGCTGGTGCGCACCCGCCTCAACCCGACGCTGGACTTGGAGGGTGTGCTGCTGACCATGTTCGACGGGCGCACCAACCTGTCCCCCCAAGTCGCCGCCGAGGTCAAGCGGTTTTTCCCCGGGAAACTGTACGCGACGGTCATCCCCCGCAACGTGCGCCTGTCCGAGGCCCCCAGCCACGGGATGCCGGTGCAGCACTACGACCGGGCCTCCCGCGGGGCGGACAGCTATTCCGCCCTGGCCCGGGAGGTCATCTCGAAAAACCGCGGGGCGGGCCGGTAGGCGGCGTTGGCAAGGAGGGGTTTGCAAAGGCCCCGCCTGATCT